>NZ_JBCNZM010000044.1:25379-33477 GCF_040227615.1 Bacteroides sp. RTP31139st1_H2_RTP31139_211217
ATATTGGAAAATAACATGCCCACTATCGGTGATTTGACTGTAGCTTTCTGGATGAGAACCACTAAGAATACTTCTGCGCAAGGTTTGTTCTCTATCCCTAACTCTATTAAATTCTGGGGCAACTTCGACATCTTCTTGGAGAATAATAATAGCGAGACTCAGGCATTTTTCAAGGTTCATATCTTCAATCAGACAGCAAAAGAGAATGATGAAAGATGGGTTGAGGCAAAAATAGATGATATTTTTGGTAGCGAATGGGTGCATCTGGCTTTTGTGTATGATGGCAATACTTCTACCATTACTGTTTATCGTAATGGTGAGGGTGTCTTTACCAAAGAATTGCCAGATTGTGGGAAATTGAAGTTTAATAATGTAGGCGCTTCTTTGGCTGTTGGTGCATTTCAGTTCAGCACTACTCCGAGTCTTACTTCGGGTGCAGGAGCACAAACCTGGGCAAAGAACTTTCCCGGTCAGCTTGATCAGTTCCGCTTATATGACAAGGTGTTGACGGCAACCGAAATTCAGAGTATTTACTCTGGAAAAGAATGAAGCTACACTTTAATCTGATGATAGGATGAAAGTATTATATTTCATAGTATGTCTTTTGTTGGTTGCGTGCAGTGGTGATAATCAACCTGAAGTGAATCAGCCTTTCGAGTTGAAGAATATCATTGTGGGTGACCAACAAAACCAACAGACATTTGAGAATGTTGCTCCCAATGTAGCCATTGTTTTGGAGTTCTCGGATGCTGTAGATGAGGCTTCAGCCCGTAACAATATTGCTTTGAAACATGAGGAGCTTCCTGTAAGCTGCGATTATGAGTTCCTGCAAGAGAAAAAAGTATCGGTGACTCCTAAGGGAGGCTTTAAAGTCTTGTCATCGTATAAATTGATTGTCAATCCGGGGGTGAAATCCACTTCCGGGACACTGCTTTCCAATGGCAAGGTTTGTATGATTAAGACAGGAATGGATGATACAGACAAGTTTGAGCGTATCCCTGATGAGGACTTGTTGACATTGGTACAGAAGCAGACCTTTAAGTACTTCTGGGACTTTGGGCATGAATATTCCGGAATGGCGCGCGAACGTACTACTTCGGGCGATGTCGTTACTACCGGTGGTACCGGCTTTGGCGTGATGGCCATGCTGGTAGCTGCTGAACGGGGCTTTATTACCCGTCAGCAAGCTGTTGAACGAGTGCAGAAGATAGTTACTTTTCTTGATAAGGAATGTACGGCTTATCATGGTGCTTATGCACATTGGATAAATGGCGCAACGGGAGCAACCAAACCTTTCAGTGAGAAAGACAACGGTGCCGATTTGGTTGAGACATCCTTGTTATTTCAAGGTTTGCTTGCCGCTCGAGCCTATTTCAAGGAAAATACGGAAGTAGAAAGCAGGTTGCGTGCCGACATAACCCGTCTTTGGGAAGCTATTGACTGGACTTGGTTCCGGAAAAATGGTGAAGATGTACTATATTGGCATTGGAGTCCCGATTACGGTTTTGAGAAGAACCTGGCAATAAGAGGATGGAATGAGTGTCTGATTACTTATATACTTGCTGCTTCGTCTCCAACACATGCTATCGATAAAGTTGTATATGAAGCGGGCTGGGCTAAAAATGGAGGAATCAGGAATGGAAAATCTTATTATGGCATCACTCTTCCTTTAGGTTCGGATAAAGGGGGACCGCTGTTCTTATCTCAATATTCTTTTCTAGGCATTAACCCACAAGGACTGGAAGACCAATATGCCGATTACTGGATGCAAAATCGCAATCATACGTTGATTAATTACAATTATTGTAAGGAAAATCCTAAAGGATATACGGGTTATAGCGCTTCTTGTTGGGGGTTGACGGCAAGTGACGGCGATACGGGATATTCAGCTCATTCACCTACTAATGATAAAGGGGTCATTGCTCCAACAGCTGCTTTGTCTGCATTTCCTTATACTCCGGAGGAGTCAATGGAAGCGCTGCATTTCTTCTATTATAAGATAGGAGACAAACTTTGGAAAGATTATGGTTTTATAGATGCCTTTAATTTGACGGCAGATTGGTACGATACTCAGTACATAGCCATTGACCAAGGGCCGATAATCTGTATGATAGAGAATTATAGAACAAGTCTCCTTTGGAATTTATTTATGTCTATACCGGAAATCCAACAAGGACTGAAGAAGCTTGGCTTTCAGAGTCCGTGCTTAAACTAAAAGAATGATTATGATGAGAATATTAATATATTTGATACTTTTGCTATACCCTTTTAATTTGATTTCGGGACAGAAAAAGCAGAAGCGGCTTTCTGACGACGAACTTATGACCCTCGTTCAGAAGCAAACTTTCCGTTACTTTTGGGATTTTGCCCATCCTGAATCCGGATTGGCGCATGAACGGAGTAACGGTGGTGCCGAGACAGCTACCATTGGTGGGTCGGGATTCGGAGTGATGGCTATCATTGTCGGCATAGAACGCGGGTTTATCACCCGTGAACAAGGTGCTGAACGTATACTGAAGATTGTTCGTTTCTTGAGCGACAAGAATACCGACAGTTATCACGGCATGTGGGCACATTGGATGAACGGTAAAACCGGTAAGACCATTCCTTTCAGCCGTAAGGATGATGGAGCCGATATTGTAGAATCCGCTTTCATGTTCGAAGGTTTGTTGGCTGCCCATCAGTATTTTATAAAGGATAATCCGACGGAAAACCGTATCCGGGGAATGATTAATAATCTGTGGCGCCAAGCAGAGTGGAATTTTTTCACTCAGGGGCAAGATGTGATGTATTGGCATTGGTCACCCTATAACGGGTGGGCGATGAACCATCAGATTAAAGGTCATAACGAGTGCCACATTATTTATATTTTAGGTGCGTCTTCTCCTACTTATCCGATTGCCGAGAGTGTTTATCATAAAGGCTGGGTCAATGCGAATACTTTTCTGAATGGTCGGGAGTATTATGGCATCAGGCTTCCTCTCGGAAACGATAACGGTAAGGGCGGTCCTTTGTTCTTTACTCATTACTCTTACATGGGGCTTGATCCGCATGGCTTGAAGGACCGCTATGCTGACTACGAGGAACAAATGAAGGCCCATACCTTGATTAACCGTGCCTATTGTATCGACAATCCGAAGGGATATAAGGGTTACGGTGAGAAATGCTGGGGATTGACAGCCAGTGACGGTGATAAAGGCTATTCGGCCCATAGCCCCGGAAATGATCGCGGCGTGATTACGCCTACTGCGGCCCTTTCATCCATCCCTTATACACCGGAATATTCTTTGGAGGCCATGCGCTATTTCTATGAAGAACTGGGTGACCGTCTTTGGGGTGAATATGGGTTCAAAGATGCATTTAATCTGACTGAGGATTGGTTTGCGCCTTCGTATCTTGCCATTGACCAGGGACCGATTATTGTGATGATAGAGAACTATCGCACCGGTTTAATTTGGAAGCTTTTCATGAGTCATCCCGATGTACAGAAGGGATTGAAGAGATTAGGCTTTACGTCTCCTTATTTGAATAAGGCTGATTAGGTTTGGCAGGATTTGATTTTGGTAAATTTTATATAGATTAAAAAGGATTATAACCATGAAAAACGTGCTTTTCAATAGTGTATTGGTTGCTTTCGTATTGCTTGTCGCCTCGTGCGGCAAGCAACCGGAAGCTAAGGTGGAGGTGATGTCGTTTAATATCCGTCTGGATCATGTAGCGGACAGTATGAATAACTGGAAATACCGTAAGGATAATGCAGCACAGATGATTGCTTATTATGCTCCGGACATTGTGGGCATGCAGGAGGTGGTAAAGAATCAACTCAATGACTTGAAGGAGCGTCTTCCTCAATATACTGCCCTTGGCGTAGGTCGTGCAGATGGAAAAGAGAAAGGCGAATATTGCTCCCTTTTTTATAAGACAGAGCGTTTTGAGCTTTTAAAGAACGGAGATTTCGGACTGAGTGAGACTCCCGATTCCATCGGAAAGAAAGGCTGGGATGCGGCATGCGAGCGTATCGTGACTTGGGCTGTGTTGAAAGACAAGGTGAGTGGCAGGAAAGTAGCTGCTTTCAACACCCACTTTGACCATGTAGGTGAGGTGGCACGTCGAGAAAGCGCTAAGTTAATACTCGAGAAGATAAAGCAAATAGCGAGAGAGCTTCCGGTAATTATCACTGGAGACTTTAATGGAACGGTAGACTCCGAGCCGGTCACTATATTGACGGAAGGTGGAATGAGGAACGCTTGTTCCACGGCAAAGGTCGTTTACGGACCGACATGGAGCTTTCATGACTTCGGACGTATTCCGGTGGAGAAGCGCAGGCTGATAGATTTTATATTCGTAAATGCTTCTGTAGAGGTGGAGCGTTACCGCACAGTTGGCGATAAGCCGGACAATGGCTATCTTTCCGACCATGCTCCCGTATTGGTTACTTTGAAACTGTAAAGAGGCACTCGTCTAATTCTATTCTGCATTATTTACAAATCATAAGGGCTCAAGAAACACTTGTATACTGAACTTGATTCAGTCGTATAGTGAATGCCATTCAGTCGTATACTGAATAGGGTTCAGTCGTATACTGAATGCACTGTATTCTAACTGTACTGATAATCAGTAAATTATAAAACGGTGTTACGCCTTTGATAAATTACAACAAATAATGAATACATGAAAAATAAACTATCCTGGGGAATTGCCTTGTTGCCCTTTGTTCCTTCGGTTTGGATGCAAGGACAAGAACAGAAACAAGGAATAGGAAACAGGCGTCCTAACATTATTTTTATCATGAGTGATGACCATGCCCGACAAGCAATGAGTATATATGGACATCCCATAGGTAAAATAGCTCCTACTCCCCATATTGACCGTATTGGGCATGAAGGGGCGGTATTTCAGAATAATTACTGTTGCAATTCCATTTCCGGTCCCAGTCGTGCAGCCATACTGACTGGTAAGCATAGTCATAAGAATGGTTTTATGAGGAATGGAAATAAAGGATTTGACGGTTCGCAGCAGACACTGCCGAAGATATTGCAAGCAAACGGTTATGAAACAGCCATTATCGGCAAGTGGCATCTTGTTTCAAAGCCTACCGGGTTTGACCATTGGATGATTTTGAATGATCAGGGAGATTATTATAATCCGTATTTTATTACCGAGGGAGATACCACTCGGCATAAAGGATATGTAACTGACCTCATCACTCAATATTGTGAAGACTGGATGAGTGGGCGCGAGGATAAGAATAAACCTTTTTTCCTGATGATGCATCACAAAGCCATTCACCGTAATTGGGTGCCTGCCGAACGGCATTATCATTTGTACGAACACACGCAGTTCCCTTTACCCGACAATTATTATGATGCATACGAAGGACGTTATGCGGCACAAATGCAGAAGATGAATATATACCGTGATATGTACGAAGGTCACGACTTGAAGATGGTTGCGGGTATGAATAGCGACAGTCTGCTATTCGACCCGTGGCCTCATGCTTTTCTTGGTACGATGGAGCCGGATGAGCGCCGCCGTTTTATGGATGCCTATCGTGAACGGAACAATGAATTTTATTCGAAACAGCGTACTTTCAAAGAGGTGGCAGAATGGAAATATCAGCGTTATTTGCAGGATTATATGGCTTGTGTGGCAAGCGTGGACGAGAGTGTAGGAGAAATATTGGATTATTTGAAGCGTACCGGATTGGATAAAAATACGATTGTCGTTTATACTACAGACCAGGGGTTCTATCTGGGCGAGCACGGTTGGTTTGATAAACGTTTTATGTACGAGGAGTCTTTCGGTATGCCGATGGTAATGAGCTGGCCGGGACATATTAAGCCTGGAACGCAGGTAACAGGATTAACTCAAAATATTGATTTCGCTCCCACTTTTCTCGATATGTGTGGAATTGAGATTCCTGAAGACATGCAGGGAGTGTCATTTCGTCGGTTGGTAGAGGGAGAAAATACTCCACGAAACTGGAGGAAGTCACTTTACTATCACTATTATGAATTCCCCGGTTTTCATAGTGTCCGTGCACATTACGGTGTCAAGATGGAGCGCTATAAATTGATGCATTTTTATGTGGATGACAAGTGGGAACTTTATGATTTGAAGGAGGACCCGGCAGAAATGCATAATTTGTATGGTGAAAAAGGGATGGAGAAGGTTGCTGCAGAATTGAAAGCGGAACTTGCCCGCCTGCAGGAAGAATATGATGTTCCTGAATCTCTGTGTAAATAATGGTGCATATTTCGTGATGTATAAATGAATATTTAGAAATATAAATGTGGATAATATGATGAAAAGATTAAGTGGTCTGGTGCTGCTGTTGTGTTTGGCGAATTTCCTTTCTGCACAGGACATGCGTATGGATACTTATTGTAATCCTTTGAATATCGATTACACGTATATGATTTATAATTCGGATAAGAGTATCTCCTACCGTTCCGGTGCCGATCCTGCCGTGGTGGAGTTTCGGGGTGAATATTATATGTTTGTCACCCGTTCACACGGTTATTGGCGTTCCAGGGATTTGCTGAACTGGGAGTTTGTACGTCCGGGCAGGAACTGGTATCCGCAAGGGTGTAATGCTCCGGCGGCACATAATTACAAAGATTCGGTACTTTATGTGACCGGTGATCCTTCCGGTTCCATGAGTATCCTTTATACGGATAATCCGGCTTCAGGAAACTGGGAAGCTGTTCCGGCAATTTTGCATAATCTGCAAGATCCCGATTTGTTTATTGACGATGACGGTAAAGCGTATATGTTCTGGGGTTCTTCCAATGTGTATCCTATCAGGGGAATGGAACTGGACAAGAAGCGGCGTTTCATCAAGAAGGGAGAAACGAAAGAACTCTTCAATTTGGATATGCCTAAACATGGCTGGGAACGTTTCGGTGAAAACCATACGGATACTGTATTGGGCGGATATATTGAGGGGCCTTGGCTGACGAAGCATAATGGGAAATACTATATGCAATACGGTGCTCCGGGAACGGAATTCAATGTCTATGCCGATGGTGTTTATGTGGCCGATTATCCGATGGGGCCTTATACTTACCAAAAGCATAATCCGGTGTCCTACAAGCCGGGTGGTTATATGAACGGTGCCGGACATGGAAGTACCGTGCTTGGTCCTGGGGGGCAGTATTGGCATTTTGCTTCGATGTCACTCTCTATCAATGTGAATTGGGAACGTCGCCTTTGTATGTTTCCGGCAGGGTTTGATAAAGATGGCATTATGTATGTAGATACCCGTTTCGGAGACTATCCCCGTTATGCACCTGCCGTACCGGGCAAGGCTGGACAGTTCCGTGGCTGGATGTTGCTCTCGTATGGCAAGCCGGTGACGGCTTTTACTACAAAAGACGAATTTAAGGCAGATGCCCTGACGGATGAACTGACTAAAACTTTTTGGCTTGCCGAGGCTAATGACGAACGGCAGTGGGTGATGATTGATTTAGAGAAACCTGCTGATGTGTATGCTGTTCAGATAAACTATCACGATTATCAAAGTAATATGTACGGTCGCTACGAAGGACTCCATCACCGTTATCTCATCGAAGGTTCTCTTGATGGTGAGAATTGGGATATATTGGTGGACCGTAAGGAAAGTTATAGGGATACTCCGAATGATTATGTTGAACTGGCATTACCCAAGTCTGCCCGTTATATCCGTTATAAAAATATAGATATACCGACACCGAATCTGGCTATATCTGAACTTCGCGTCTTTGGATTGGGTACGGGGAAGGCACCGCAACAACCCAAAAAGTTGGTACTTGACCGCCAAGCAGACCGTCGTGACATCTCCATCCGTTGGGAGGCTGTGAAAGGTGCACAAGGTTACAACATACTTTGGGGCATTGCACCGGACAAACTTTACAGCTCTTGGATGGTTTATGATAAGACTGATTTATTGATGAAAACCCTTACTGCTGATCAGGATTATTATTATTGTGTGGAGGCTTTCAATGAAAATGGTGTATCTTTACGTTCGGAAGTTAAACATGTAAAATAAACACATAGCGAAAAAGTAAATTTGGGCAGAGCGTAGCGAATTAGCTGATAGAGCGTTCGTTACGCTTTG
>NZ_JBCNZM010000045.1:0-32687 GCF_040227615.1 Bacteroides sp. RTP31139st1_H2_RTP31139_211217
GCCGTATATTTGTCGCCCGATAAACCGAATTTAAAGCATGGAAGCATTTTACCGTACACACGCTTATCTCGTAGAGCATACCAATGCCCCCGTACGCCGCGACCTAATGGACGAAATAGACTGGAATGACCGTCTTATCGGTATCAAAGGCACAAGAGGCGTAGGTAAGACTACTTTCTTGCTGCAATATGCCAAAGAGAAATTCGGCACAGACCGCTCCTGCCTCTTCATCAACATGAACAACTTCTACTTCTCCGGACATGGCATCGTGGAGTTCGCCGCCGAATTCCAGCGTCGCGGAGGAAAAGTGCTGTTGATAGACCAGGTATTCAAGTACCCGGAATGGAGCAAGGAACTGCGTATGTGCTACGACCGCTTCCCCAACCTGAAAATCGTGTTCACCGGCTCGTCCGTGATGCGCCTGAAAGAGGAGAATATGGAGTTGCGCGACATCGTGAAGAGCTACAACCTGCGCGGCTTCTCCTTCCGCGAATACCTGAACCTGCAGACGGGCATGAAGTTCCACGCCTATCCGTTGGAAGAAATCCTGAGCAACCACGAACAGATAGCCAAAGGCATCCTCTCCAAAGTACGTCCATTGGACTACATGCAGGACTATATGCACCACGGCTTCTACCCTTTCTTCCTCGAAAAGCGTAACTTCTCGGAGAATCTGCTCAAGACAATGAACATGATGGTGGAAGTAGACATCCTGCTCATCAAACAAATTGAGCTGAAATACCTTTCGAAGATAAAGAAATTACTATATTTGTTGGCCGTGGACGGGCCGAAAGCGCCGAATGTCAGCCAACTGGCAAACGACATACAGACCTCCCGTGCCACCGTGATGAATTACATCAAGTATCTGGCAGACGCACGACTCATCAATATGGTCTATCCGAAGGGAGAAGAATTCCCCAAGAAGCCGTCGAAGATAATGATGCACAATTCAAATCTGATGTATTCCATCTATCCCGTCAAGGTGGAAGAGCAAGACGTACTGGACACTTTCTTTGCCAACACAATGTGGAAGGACCACAAGGTGAACAAGGGCGACAAGAACATCTCGTTCATGGTAGATGAGGTGATGCCTTTCAAGATTTGTCCGGAAGGAACAAAGATAAAGAATAATCCGGGAGTTACTTATGTACTGCATAAGGCAGAAATAGGCCGAGGCAACCAAATACCTCTCTGGTTATTCGGTTTCTTGTATTAAGAGAGAGATTTTTTTACTTAAATAAATAATTCAATTTAGTTATGACTAAACAGAAGAAATTCATTACTTGTGATGGTAACCAGGCTGCTGCACATATCTCGTATATGTTCTCCGAAGTAGCTGCCATCTACCCCATCACCCCCTCTTCTACGATGGCTGAATACGTAGACGAATGGGCTGCCGCAGGTCGCAAGAACATCTTCGGCGAAACAGTATTGGTACAGGAAATGCAGTCAGAAGGTGGTGCTGCAGGTGCCGTCCACGGCTCTCTGCAAGCCGGTGCGCTGACTACTACTTACACAGCTTCACAAGGTCTGTTGCTGATGATCCCGAACATGTACAAGATTGCCGGTGAATTCCTGCCTTGTGTATTCCACGTATCAGCACGTACATTGGCAAGCCATGCACTGTGTATCTTCGGTGACCACCAGGACGTTATGTCTGCACGCCAGACTGGTTTTGCCATGTTGGCCGAAGGTTCTGTACAAGAAGTTATGGACTTGGCAGGTGTTGCCCACCTAGCCACCATCAAGGCCCGTGTTCCGTTTATGAACTTCTTCGACGGCTTCCGTACTTCTCACGAAATCCAGAAGATTGAAATGTTGGAGAACGAAGACCTCGCTCCGCTTATCGACCAGGAAGCTTTGGCTGAATTCCGCGCACGTGCATTGAACCCGATGAACCCGGTTGCCCGTGGTATGGCCGAAAATCCTGACCACTTCTTCCAACACCGTGAATCTTGCAACAACTACTATGAAGCAGTTCCGGCTATCGTTGAGGAATACATGAACGAGATTTCCAAAATCACAGGCCGCAAGTATGGTTTGTTCGATTACTACGGTGCAGAAGATGCAGAACGCGTTATCATCGCCATGGGTTCTGTAACGGAAGCTGCCCGCGAAGCTATCGACCACCTCGTTGCCAATGGCGAAAAGGTTGGTTTGGTTGCCGTTCACTTGTATCGTCCGTTCTCTGCCAAGCACTTCCTTGCCGCCGTTCCCAAGACTGCCAAGAAGATTGCCGTACTGGACCGTACGAAAGAACCGGGTGCTAACGGCGAACCGTTGTACCTCGACGTAAAAGACTGTTTCTACGGTGCAGAGAATGCTCCGGTTATCGTAGGCGGCCGTTATGGTTTGGGTTCCAAGGATACTACTCCTGCTCAAATCCTCGCCGTTTACAAGAATCTGGCTATGCCGATGCCGAAGAACCACTTCACTATCGGTATCGTGGACGACGTTACCTTCACTTCTCTGCCCCAGGAAGAAGAAATCGCATTGGGCGGCGAAGGTATGTTCGAAGCCAAATTTTACGGTTTGGGCGCTGACGGTACAGTAGGTGCCAACAAGAACTCCGTAAAGATTATCGGTGACAACACCGACAAGCACTGCCAGGCCTATTTCTCTTACGACTCCAAGAAATCAGGCGGTTTCACTTGCTCGCACCTGCGTTTCGGTGACACTCCTATCCGCTCTACATACCTGGTAAATACGCCTAACTTCGTGGCTTGCCACGTTCAGGCTTACCTGCACATGTACGACGTAACCCGCGGCTTGCGTAAGAACGGCTCTTTCTTGCTGAACACCATCTGGGAAGGCGAAGAGCTGGCCAAGAACCTGCCTAACAAGGTGAAGAAGTACTTTGCACAAAACAATATCACTGTTTACTATATCAATGCAACCCAGATTGCACAAGAAATCGGTTTGGGCAACCGTACCAACACCATCCTGCAATCCGCATTCTTCCGTATCACCGGCGTTATTCCGGTTGACCTGGCTGTAGAGCAGATGAAGAAGTTCATCGTTAAGTCTTACGGCAAGAAGGGTGAAGATGTTGTCAACAAGAACTATGCAGCTGTTGACCGTGGCGGCGAATACAAGCAGCTGACCGTTGACCCGGCTTGGGCCAATCTGGCAGACGACGCCAAGGCTGAAAACAACGACCCTGCATTCATCAACGAAGTGGTTCGTCCTATCAACGCACAAGACGGTGACTTATTGCCGGTATCTGCATTCAAGGGTATCGAAGACGGTACTTGGGAACAAGGTACTGCCAAATATGAGAAACGTGGTGTAGCTGCATTCGTTCCCGAATGGAACGCTGAAAACTGTATCCAGTGTAACAAGTGTGCATACGTTTGTCCTCACGCTTCCATCCGTCCGTTCGTACTCGATGCTGAAGAGCAGAAGGGTGCCAACTTCACTCAACTGAAGGCTGTAGGTAAAGCATTCGACGGTATGACATTCCGTATTCAGGTAGACGTTCTCGACTGTCTGGGTTGTGGCAACTGTGCCGATGTCTGTCCGGGTAACCCGAAGAAGGGTGGCAAGGCTCTGACTATGAAGCACCTCGAAAGCCAATTGCCGGAAGCTGCCAACTGGACTTACTGTGCTGAAAACGTGAAGAGCAAACAACACTTGGTTGACATCAAGGCCAACGTGAAGAACTCTCAGTTCGCCACTCCGTTGTTCGAGTTCTCAGGCGCTTGCTCCGGTTGCGGTGAAACTCCGTATGTGAAGCTGATTTCCCAGTTGTTCGGTGACCGCGAAATGGTAGCCAACGCAACAGGATGTTCTTCCATCTACTCCGGTTCAGTACCTTCTACTCCTTATACCAAGAACGAAAAAGGTCACGGTCCTGCTTGGGCAAACTCATTGTTCGAGGACTTCTGCGAATTCGGTCTGGGTATGGAGCTTGCCAACGAAAAGATGCGCGCACGTATCGTGAAGGCTATGGAAGATGCCATCGCAGCAGAAGGAACTCCGGCCGAATACAAAGAAGTATTCCAGGCTTGGATTGAAAACATGTACGATGCAGACAAGAGCAAGGAACTGGCTGAAAAGATTATTCCGATGGTAGAAGCTGCCAAAGACAAGTGCGACAGCTGCAAGACTATCGCCAGTCTGTCTCAATACCTGGTAAAACGCAGCCAGTGGATTATCGGTGGTGACGGTGCTTCTTACGACATCGGTTACGGTGGTCTCGACCATGTAATCGCAAGCGGTAAGGATGTCAACATCCTCGTACTGGATACTGAGGTTTACTCCAACACAGGCGGTCAGTCTTCCAAGGCTACTCCGGTAGGCGCTATCGCCAAGTTTGCCGCTGCCGGTAAGCGTGTACGCAAGAAAGACCTCGGTCTGATGGCTACTACTTACGGTTACGTATACGTTGCCCAAATCGCTATGGGTGCCGACCAGGCTCAGACTTTAAAGGCTATCCGTGAAGCAGAAGCATATCCCGGTCCGTCACTCATCATCGCTTACGCTCCGTGTATCAACCACGGTCTGAAGGCAGGTATGGGCAAGAGCCAGGCAGAGGAAGAAAAGGCCGTTAAGTGCGGTTACTGGCACTTGTGGCGTTACAACCCGGCTCTGGAGGCTGAAGGCAAGAATCCGTTCACGCTGGATAGCAAGGAACCGGATTGGAGCGGATTCCAAGACTTCCTGAAGGGTGAAGTTCGTTACGCATCCGTAATGAAGCAATATCCGCAGGAGGCCGACGAGCTGTTCAAGGCTGCTGAAGAAAACGCTAAATGGCGTTACAATAGCTACAAGCGTCTTTCCAAAGAAAATTGGGGCGCTGAAGTTACAGAGTAATTCCGATTACTAAATAAAGAATAGAGGCTGCTCCTGAATAAGGCGTAGTCTCTATTTGTTTTTAATTAACAATACTAAATATCACAGGTTATGATTGGATTTATCATTTGGATTATCGGTGTGGTTCTGTGTGTCAAAGCCGTACTTGAAATCATGAAGTGGCCGGTAGACGGCGTGAAGAAACTATTAGTTGCAATTATCATCCTGCTCACAAGCTGGATTGGAATCTGTGTTTACTACTTCTGGGGAAGGGAAAACCTGCCTCAAATACTGAAATAAGTTCCAGTATCATTTACAGAAGTAAACAGACGTGTATTAAGAACAAGGGGGATAGACAACAGCTATCCCCTTCTTTTCAGAAACTCGGTAGGACTCTCCCCAAACTGTTCCTTATAGCATTTCGTGAAATAGGAAGGTGACGAAAAGCCCACTTCATAGGCAATCTCCGCTACCGTCATGTCAGAGGAGGCAAGCAGTGAGGCAGCCTTTTTCAACCTCATCTGGCGCAGCAGCTCATTCGGCGAATAGTTGGTCAGCGATTTCAGCTTACGGTAAAGCTGCACACGGCTCATACCCATATTCCGTCCCAAATCCTCCACATTGAGTTCCGCATCTTTCATCCTCTCCTCGACAAGCGATTTGAAGCGGGAGACGAAACCCTTATCCAAATCACTGATGGCTTCCTTCTCGATAGTCTGGTTATCTCCGAAGAACTGCCTCAACTGACGGCGGTTTGCAATAAGATTACGGACACGAGACAAGAGCAACTGCGAATTGAATGGTTTGGAAATATAAGAATCGGCACCGCCATCATAGCCCTGGATACGCTGTTCGTCCAGCGAGCAGGCCGTCAGCAGAATCACCGGGATATGGCATGTCTGCAACTCCCCCTTCAAGCGGCGGCAGCATTCCACACCATCCATACCGGGCATCATTACATCGGAGATAATCACATCCGGCACATACTTCATGGCCAGCCGGATACCCTCTGTCCCGTCCGCAGCATCCAATACACGGAACTCGTTCGACAGAAGTGACTTCACATAGTTGCGAATATCCGCATTATCGTCAATTACCAGCACAGTAGGACAATCAGCCTCAACCACCTCTTCGCATGCCTTCACTTCCGTATCTATCAGGGTGGACGACACGTCCTTCTCTTCGGCAGGCAACGTCACTATGGTGGGATGGTACTGCGAAACATCCTGCTGCGGGAAAGTAACGATGAAAGTAGTGCCTTTCTCGTCACTGCGTGCCGTAATGTTACCGCCATGCATCTCTACAAAGGCACGTACCAGCGCCAGTCCGATACCGGTACCGGCTTGATGCCCGTCCACTTGATAGAAGCGCTCGAAGATGGCTTCCACATCGGTCGAAGAAATGTAGCTGCCGGAATTGAAGACGGACAGACTGTAGTTCTGTTCCGACTTTAACAACCGTACGGTGATTTTCCCGTTCTCCGGCGTATACTTCACGGCATTGGAGAAGAGATTGAAGTAAATGCGCTCCATCTTCTCCGCATCCGCCATCATCCGGAAGTCCGTATCGGGAGATGCCTCAAAGCTGAAAGCAATATGTTTCTTCAGCAACGCCATGCGGAAAGAGTCGTTCCAGCCCCGGAAGCTGTCGAGCAAATCAAAAGGTTCGAGATGGAGCTCCATGCGCCCGTTCTCCACCTTCCGGAAATCAAGTATCTGG
Source organism: Bacteroides sp. RTP31139st1_H2_RTP31139_211217 (assembly GCF_040227615.1). Lineage (NCBI taxonomy): Bacteria > Pseudomonadati > Bacteroidota > Bacteroidia > Bacteroidales > Bacteroidaceae > Bacteroides > Bacteroides sp. RTP31139st1_H2_RTP31139_211217. The sequence goes on from NZ_JBCNZM010000045.1 coordinate 6,514, forward strand.
TTGACCAGGCGAAGCAGGATATGTACATTCTTTTTCATCAGCTCGAGGAGCTGGCGCGGCTGTCCGTCGAGGGTGCGGTTGGCAAGAAGCTGCTCTATGGGATCGGCTATCAGCGTCAGCGGAGTACGGAAATCGTGTGAAATATTCGTGAAGAACACCAGCTTGGCATGCGTAGCCTCCTCCAGTTCATGGGAAAGCTGTTCCAACTGCGACTTCTGCACTTCCAACAGTTCCTTCTGCTGTATCAACTGGGTTTTCTGTTCCTCCAGTTTCTTTTTCTGCATGGACAGCTCACGGTTCAACCGGTTCTTGGCACGCAAGGAGAGGTAGACAGCCACCAACAAGCCGACCAGCAACAATAGGGCAGACAGACTGCCGTACAAGACAACCTGCTGCGTGGCATAACTGGCCAAATACTGGTTTATCTTTCCGTTCAGGGTTTCTATCTTTCCATCCAGGGTGCCGATGTGGGCGGTCTGCATCTTCATGATGAGAGCATTGTCGCGGTCGACGACGGAAGTGCCCAGGATAGTTTCACGGGGGAAATCACGCTTGTTCAGGATATCCATGGCAATCTGCATCACGCGGTCGCCACCGGTAGGATATATAAACGTGGCATCCAGTTCGCCGGCAAGCACTTTCTCCACTCCGTAGTCTTTGCCGGGCAGGGCGTCTATGCCGATAAACCGCATTTCCTTCTCCCGCCCCTTGCGGGCAGCGGCAGCATAGGCTCCGGCCGCCATACGGTCATTCTGCGCATACACCAGGTCGATATGCGGAAAGCGGCTCAGCAGGGTATCCATTTTCTCTCCGGCCTTGAGTTGCAACCAGGCACCGTCTTCAGCGGCCAGCAACCGGATACCAGGATAATCGGATATAGCCTTCACAAATCCTTGATGACGGTCTACGGCAGGTGTGGAGCCCACCAAACCTGAGATTTCCACCACATCTCCCTGCCCATGCAGCACATTGGCCACATACTCTCCCACAGCTTTCCCTATCTCGTAGTTGTCTGCACCGACGTAGGCCGTGTATTTGTCCGAAAGGATTTTACGGTCCACTACAATCACCGGAATGCCCCGGTTGTATGCCTCCTCCACAACCGGAGTTATCGGAGTGGCTTCATTAGGGGCCACAATCAGCAGATCCACCCCTTCGGCTATCAGCTCACGAATGTCTTTTGCCTGACGGTCATTATCGTCGACGGCAGTACGGATGTCCACCTCCACATCTTCGTAGAAATGGGCTTCACGGAGTATCTCACTGTTCATCTGGCGCCGCCATTCATCCTCGCTACATTGGGAAACGCCGATACGGAAACGTGCCTCGCGCCGGGAGCAGGCAACCGCCACTCCCCAAAGCACGAGCAGAAAGAATAAAATCCGAAGGTTATGCTGTCTCATCTTCACTTTCCTCTGATTTAAGATTGCAGATGAGCAAAGATAGCGAAAAATGTGAAAAGAATAAGAAAAATCTATGCCAGCCTTTCTTTCAAGGCGTCCGGCAATTCCGGCATGGCACCGCTCTGGGTACATACATAGGCAGAGACTTCCACCGCCAGTTTATGGGCATCGGGCACCTGCTTCCCGCTGAGAATGGCAGCGGTGAAGGCTGCCGTGAACGAGTCACCGGCTCCAACGGTGTCCGCCACCGGTACCTTGGGCGTCTCCTGGAAGGAAACCACTCCCGGAGTGAACACATAGCTGCCGTTCGTTCCACAAGTCAAGATAAGCATCTTCAGGTTATACTTGGCCAGCAGAATCCAGCATTTGTCCTGCAAGTCGATGCCCGGGTAGCCGAAAATACGGCTGATGGTCACCAGCTCCTCATCGTTTATCTTGAGGATGTTGCAGCGGCGCATGGATTCGCAGAGTATCTCTTTGGTATAGAACCCTTGGCGGAGATTGATGTCGAATATCTTCAGTTGTCCCTCCGCATCGGGCATCGTGTCGAGAAAGCGGTTGATGGTGATGCGGCTTGTTTCACTGCGTTGCGCCAAAGAGCCGAAACATACGGCACGCGTGTTCAGTGCCAGACGCTTCAGTTCGTCGGTAAAGGGAATGTTGTCCCAGGCCACGCCTTCTTTTATCTCATAGCACGGCACGCCCACGGCATCGAGCGTCACCTGCACCGTTCCCGTGGGGTAAGGCACGCGCTCAATCTGCGTGCGCAGCCCCTTCCGGGCGAACACATCCAGAATCTCGTCCCCATCCGCATCGGCACCTACGGCACTGACCACACGGCTGTCGAAACCAAACTGCGATGCATGGTAAGCAAAGTTTGCCGGAGCACCGCCTATCTTCTTTCCTTCGGGGAGGCAGTCCCACAGAGCCTCGCCCATACCTACTATTATCTTATTCATAATATTATATTGTTTAATGAATGATATATTTTATTCACGGCAAACTCAATGTCCTACCCGCTGCAAACCTAATAAAAAAGTTCCTAACTATAGAATGAAAAGTTGCCAATTATCTATTAAAAAGTCTCTAAGAACTAAGGATTATCTCTATCCCAAGGCTTGGGATAGACATCCGCAACCTTGGGACAGATATCCGCAGCCTTGGGATATGTATCCGCAGCTTGCGAACAAAGATTACCGCTTCATACGCAGCATATAGAAGAACAAGTACACTACCCCTACCGTCATCACAGCCACGGCACCGCTTTGTCCTACAGCATCACTTGCCAAGCCCATTGCTATCGGAAATACCGTACCGCCGAAGAGCCCCATAATCATCAAGCCGGAAACCTCGTTCTTCTTTTGTGGCATAGCAAGCAACGCTTGAGAGAAGATAACCGGAAAGATGTTCGAATTGCCGAAACCGATAAGGGCAATGCAAATGTATATCATTGTCTTTTCATGGAAAACGAACAACCCTACCATCGCCGCCAACATACATAACACGCTGATGCCGAAGAAGGTTCGGGAAGCCATCTTCTGAAGAATGAAGGCTCCGAGAAAGCAACCCGCCGTGCGGAAGATGAAGTAAAGGCTGGTGGCAAAGCCGGCATCGGCCAGCGTCATGCCCAGACGCTCCATCAGGATTTTGGGCGCTGTAGTATTCGTACCTACATCAATGCCCACATGGCACATGATGCCCAAGAAGCAGAGAAAGATAAACGGCTTGCCCAGCAGGGCGAGGCACTCCCCGAAGGTGGAAGGGCGTCCCTCTTCCTTTTCCTCGCGGATGGAAGTACCGCTCAGCCAGAGAATGGCAATCACCGCAATGACCATATAGACCGGGAACAGCACCCTCCAGCCCATGCCCAGAGACGGAATGGCCTGCGTAGCTCCCCACATGGCAATGTATGGAGCTAGAAACGAAGCAATGGCTTTTACAAACTGTCCAAAGGTGAGCGAACTTGCCAGCCGCTCGCCGCTTACGATGTTGGAAAGCAGCGGGTTGAGCGACGTTTGCATCAGCGCATTACCGATGCCCAGCAATGAGAACGAGAGCAGCATCAGCACGTAACCGTCTCCGAAAACCGGGAGAAGCAAAGAGGCAAACGTGATGACAAGACTGAGAAGCACCGTCTTCTTACGTCCGATGCGGTTCATCAGCATACCCGTAGGTACGGAGAAGATAAGGAACCAGAAGAACACCAGAGACGGGAATATGTTGGCTTGCGAGTCGGTCAGGTTCAAGTCGGCCTTCACGTAGTTGGAGGCGATGCCCACCAAATCTACAAAGCCCATGGCGAAGAAGCAAAGCATGACCGGAAAGAGCTTTGCCAAAGAAGAATTCTTAGTATTTTCCATGCTGAAGATTATTATCTGTTATTTTAATCCAAGTTTGTACACAATAAACGAGGTGACATTGCAGCTTCCACCTTTAGCATAGAAACTGATGCGGTTGTAAGGTTCCGACGGGAATACAAGATTTGTCATGGCAAAACGTCCGTCGTTGCCAAACGCTTCAATGCTCGACTTGTCTACGAACAAGCGGAGTTTCATTTCATTGCCACCCTCGACAGGAGCCACGGTCACTGCAGGGAAGTCCTTGCTGAACGACACCTCACCACTCTTGATACGGTCCATGGTGAACGTCTTTTCCGCCAGGTTATAGTACATCTCCACCTCCTCGCCTTTCGAGTTAAAGAGCTGGAATCCTATCACATCCGCATCCTTGTTCTTGATGGTCATTTCGATTTCATACGTTCCGGAATTGTCATTCAGCAGTTTGTCCAGATTATACGTGCGGTCTACCTTGAAAGCACGCTTCTTGCTGCCTTTATCCCTCAGTTTCAGCAATTCGGGAGACGGGGTTACCTTTACATAGGTTTCACCCTCCGAGGTATAGAGCGAAAGGTCGCGCGGCACGGAGTTGGCACTACGGTATTGGCGGGTGGGCACATCGTTGGCATATTGCCAGTTGCTCATCCATGCCAATGCAATGGCACGTCCTGCAGGAGCATTGCTCCAAGTGACAGTTGCATAATGGTCTTTTCCCCAGTCCATCCATTTCGTCACTGCGGGAGACTCGTTCACGAATCTCTTTCCGTCAAATGTCCCCACGAAATATTGTGTGGCAGAGCCACCGAACGGTCCACCCGGATTGAGGTTACAGACGAGTACCCACTTCTTCAGTTCCGTACCTTCAACCGGCAGTTCAAGCAGGTCGGGACACTCCCAGACTCCGCCGTGAGCACCTTGTCCTTCACCGAATTTGCTCTCCAGCGTCCAGCTCTTCAGGTCGGCAGAAGAGTATATTTCCATTTCCTGCCCTACGGCAAGAACCATGATCCATTTCTTGGTATCTTCGTGCCAGATGACTTTAGGGTCACGGAAGTCGCGCTGCGTGGAAGTCAGGATGGGATTTCGCGCATACTTCTTGAAGGTTTTTCCGTTGTCAAGGCTATAGGCCATGCTCTGCACTTGACGGTCGCTTGCCGATGTATAGAAGGCAATGACGGCACCGGCACCGAACCCGGCCGTATTATCCTTGTCGACAACACAAGAGCCACTGAAAATTGTTCCCAACGCATCGGGCGAAATGGCATCTCCGTGATGCTCCCAAGTGACGAGGTCCGTACTGGTGGCATGTCCCCAATGCATGTTCCCCCACATGGAGCCGTAGGGATTATGCTGGTAGAACAAATGGTAGACCCCGTCTTTGTAGAACATTCCGTTAGGATCATTCATCCAACCGTAAGCCGGGCTGAAATGATACACCGGACGGTACTTCTCCCGGTTCGAAACATCGAATTCATCCGACAGTTTCATTTCTTCCCAGCATAAGGCCGAATCCGGAATAAGCTGGAAGTTGAAAGAGAGATGTTTATTATCGAAGCCGGTCAAATCGACCGGAACAAAATAGTCAACCTTATTGACTGCCAATCGCACGTTCATACTGCGTACAACATCATTGTCCGCTATCATATACAATTTTGCCTCCGGAGAAGCCTCTTCCACCGGCAGCAGCAAAAACTTCTTCTGCTCGTCAATTTGGACGATACTCTGTCCGTCACCCAGATGTTTAATCACGAAAGGAGGATTTATGGCCTGGCATGTGAAGACAGCCACGGTAGTTCCTAATATAAATACGGTAAGCGTCCTTCTGATTGTCCGCCAAAAGTCTTTTAAATGAATCATGTTTCTGTTGGTATTAAATTAATTATGTTTTTCTACCATGCAAAGATACGCCACCAAGCAGCAGGAGGCTATCTTTTTTGTTTCAAAGCATACTACAAATGTTACATTCAGTCTAAAATAATACAAATTAAATTCCTCATCTCCATATTGATTTAAGCATCCAGGCATCCAACTCCATCTTCGTCCCCTTCTTCTGCGCAAAAAGTTCGATACCGGTTTGAGCCTCGCCCGGATAGGTTAATAATGTGAATACATCCTTCCCGTCATTGGCAAAGATTTCAATACTCGATTTGTCTACAAATATATGCAAATGTATCTTATTATCTACCGGTTCCACCCTGGCATATGCCATACGGCTGAATTTAGGAATCTGCACATCGGAGCAATGGGTACGGTCAATCACCAGATTATGTGAATCCGTATCATAGCTGACCACCACTTTGCGCCCTTCACCCACACACAAATTCAAGCCAAAGGTGTTGGATACGTCAGTAGAAAACGAAGCATCGAGTTCGTAGACATTCTCATCGGGAACAAAGCCGGGTAACCTCTGTGTCCCCACCGATAAAGCACGTTTCACCGATGCAGGCTTATAGCGAAGTGTTTGCAACTGTTCCACCGGCTTCTGTACCAGCCTCACACCTTCCTTGTATGTCTTCAGTTCCAGGTTGCGGGGAATGGACCAAAAGCCCTTCCCATACTTCGATGGAGCTACCGGTGCATAGTCCCAGGTTGCAACCCAGCCCATCGAAATTTTGGAATCCAACGTTCCGTCAAAATCCTGAAATGTGCGGGATGCATAAAAGTCCAGCCCTTTGTCCACATATAGAGGCTCTGCAGGATGGTTCTCCATCAGCTTAAAAGAAGTGCCGTCGAAGTCTCCTATAAAGTATTGTTCTTGCGCCCAGTTTACAGATACGACCATCACCCACCTTTTCTTGTCAGAATCCCCGTCAACCGGCAACTGGAATAAATCCGGGCACTCCCAAGACTTTTCACTGTCACCGGCAGGGCCGAAATCACTGGTCCAAGTCCAGCTCTTCAAATCAGGAGAGGTATAAAACTTTATTTTCTTCTCCAGGGCCTTGGCTACAACCATCACCCATTTTTGGGTCGGCTCGTGCCAGAAGACGGTAGGGTCCCTGAATTCCGTACTCCAAAGGTCCAGAACCGGGTTACCTTCATAATAATGAAATGTCTTTCCGTCATGACTGAAAGAGATGCCCTGCGCCTGTTTCTTGGAGTCCTTCTCAAAAACGGTGTAAGCCGCCACATAAGCCCCCTTGCCGAAGCCGGCCGTGTTGTTCTTGTCTATGACCGCAGAACCGGTGAAGTAACTGATATTGTCATCCGCTCCGGTCATGGCATAAGGGGTTATCTGCTGGTAATGTACCAAATCTGTAGATTCGACTTTGCCCCACCAGTACATATGATATTTACCCTGATAGTACATGAATCCCGAGGGGTCACCAATCCATCCCTTCTCCGGACTGAAATGATACTGAGGACGATAAGGCTCTTTGTATAAACTGTCTGAATTCATTTGTGCACCAGCAGACAATGTTCCTGCCAATAAAAGTGCACCCAATATAGCTGGTATCTTCATTTTCTGTATTTTCATTAAAAGTTCATCTTTACCTTTGCATCTTTCAGTTTCCAAACTTCGGCAGCAACTTCCGTTGTTTTTCCATTAGAGAATAGCTCCAATAGCGTACTATTTTCTTTCAAAGGGAAGATTCTTGTAGTGAACGCATCTTCGTTATTAATAAATCCTTCCACTACAGAACCGTCAATAAACAAACGAATCTCCACCGGTTTAGCAGTATCCAACCGATAATGATCCTTACGAATCTTCAAAGGAATGTGTGCACGCAAGGAAGAATGCGTCTGGTCCACAATAAGTTCCTCCTTCTCCACATCATAATAAATCAGGCTATATTCGCTATTATCCGGATTCTTACACAATGTAAATCCAAACCGTTTTGCGTCACCGGGATAAAAAGTCGCCTTGACTTCAAGCTGATGTTCCCTTCTGCTCACAATGCACGGTTTCGCAGCAGTCAATGCCTTTCTGGAATAAACCGTCGGTTGTTCACGCAATTGTTTCATCACGGGATGGGGTGTTTGGCATAGTTTCCCATCTTTCAGCTGCCATCTTCTGGGCATACTGTAGAGATGTGCCCATCCTTGTTCATAAGTGGCCTCCCCTCCTATTTCATCGGGTATAATGGCAATGGCAGCAACATCCCCTTCCGGAGTCTCAACAACAGAGGGGGACAGCAAGCGGTTGATGACCTCCAGATTTTGAGGGACTGGGTTGTCCGGTATAAACTTTTCATTCTTGAAATCTCCTATCCAATACTGGCAACGCGCAGGTATGCCTTTATGAGGAACCCTATTCACCAAAAGAACATACTTGCCGCCCATCTTCTTAAAGACCGGCATTTCCCAGAAAATACCGGAGTCATCCACTTCCGGATTGCCCTCAAACAGCAAATGTACAAAATCCCATCTCTTCAAGTCCGCCGATTTATAAAGCAGCAAAGCCCCGTGGGGTGTATCGGTCTGCTCAATGCCGAAACCGATAATCATATACCAGACATCACCCTCTTTCCAGACATACTGGTCACGCATGTCCGTACGGGTATATCCGGCAGGCTTCTCGGCAATAACCGGATTACCCGCATATTTCTCCCATTCTATCAACGCAGTATCTTTTGGAAAAGCAATACCCACTCCCATCTTGTCTCCACCGGCTGTGTATATCAGCTGGGGGATACCGTCATCATTGATAACAGCATGCCCGGACCATATTCCATTCTTGTCATAAGCAGCATCAGGAGTCAAAGCCGGCTTTTCCTCCGTCCAATGAAGCATATCGGGACTGCTGAAATGTCCCCAATTTATCTGTCCCAGGAAGATTGCAGAAGCATTCTTCTGATTGAATATATGATATTTACCTTTATAAAGAAGTAAACCATGCGTCTCATTCGTCCAGTTGGCAGCCGGCAACAGATGATAGCGGGGACGGTTGAAGTCCTTCGCAAAACGGGTTTCCGGAATAGCCAAAACCGAAGTCTTCTTCAATCCTAAGGCAATCTCGTCTCTCCATGCAGACGAATCATCGGAAAAGGGAGTGAGGCTTATCCCGTCAATCAACCCGTTTATAGCCGTAACATCGTACATCCAAACCTTCTTTTCCCTGAAATCCTTACCTACCCGAAGTATCATTTCACCATCTTGCAAGTTCCGGGGCCATACCTCTGCACTCATCCTCTGCCCATTCAGGCAAACCGATTCATTACTTAAATCAAGGACCACATGCAGCCACTTGAAACGGTCGACTTTTGTCTTTAATGAACAGTAAGAGTATGAGCCATTCTGCCCCATTCCCAACAGCAACTCACCATAACGGTCTACACATACCGCTACAGATGTTCCTGCCATGTCTCTGATTCCCATAAAGGCAGCAGTATCCGTCGGATAAGATTCCAGAGCAAACCATCCGGACAACGACGAAACATCTCCTTCCGTGGTTGTATCCATCCAAGTGGAATACCCGTCTGTACGAAGGGCTTTACCTTCGACTCCGGTAACAAATTCCGGTATTTCCTTTATAGTGTACAAATTCAACAATGACTTGCCGTCACTGGAAAGTAAGGGGTCCTGCCCGTCAAACGACCATGTTTTTTGAGCAAAAGCTGCATTCAAAGAAAGCAATAGACAGCCCAATATAGAATAGGCAAAGTGTTTCATAATAAAAGATTGTTTAAAGGAAGAGGGGGAAACAAACGTTTCCCCTCCCTTGCGTTTTCATTTCAAAATATAATTAGTTGAACGGAGCATAACCGGGATTCTGTACATACTTGCCTCCAGAAAATCCGTATTGATTGTTCGGAACCGGATAATACTCATCCTTTCCACCCGTAAAGTGCGCATTGGCATAATAAATGCGATTGTCTGACTCCGCGGTAATGTACTTGTTCATGGTTGTTTCCACTATGCCCCAACGGACCAGGTCGAAGAAACGTTCACCTTCCAAAGCCTTCTCCAGACGTGTTTCCCAACGGAGGGCCTGACGGGCATAATCCTGATTCCAGACATCAGCAGGATAAGGATTGACAAGGTAGTTGGCCGCATATTTGGAATGGTCGTTGAAATCCTTTACATAGGCGCTGTTCCGGGCACGATTGCGTATCTGATTAATCAAATCACGGGCAGTTTCGAGTCCATCGCCTTCATTGAGTTCAATAAGAGCCTCAGCTTTCCAAAGAAGAATATCTGCGTAACGTATAATCTGCCAGTTCAACTGTGAAGCCCCCCAAGGCCAGCCATTAAACATATCACTACTTTCCGGAGAAACCCAGAAGCGCTTCGCGCAATTATAGCCATAAGTTTCCTTATCACGCACCCATCCCTCACATGGCTTGTCTGGGTAAGTTTTCCAAGTTATAGTAGGACGGCCCACAACAAAATCGAGACGCGGGTCTACATTGGGAGTCGTGTTTTGTAAAGTATAAACCCCATTGTTCAATACCGCCCAACAATAATCAGACTTTGACTGATAATTAAAATCGGGCAGACCGTTTGCATCTGTCTGATAAGCATTAATCAGGTCTTGGCTGGGCAGGAAGAAACCGTCACCTCCGTAAGGGCTGCCTCCACCCGGAGAATTCAACAGATTGCTCCAGTTGATGCGGCCGGCACTTTCGGTACCGTCATTCATGGAATATTGAATGGCAAAAACAGACTCTTTACCGTTTTCATTAGCTACTAAATCCAATCCCTGGAAATCGTCAAGCAAACCGTAACGGTTGCTGGCAGTCACTTGGTCGCAAAGCGAAACGACTTCCCTCAGCAGCTCTTTATTGATGGAAGTTACGGCATGCGTAGTCTCATCTTGCTGATACGCTTGGTACAGCTTGATTTTAGCCGCATAGGCCAGTGCTATGTATTTATGAATACGCCCTACCTCCGACTGTGATGCAGGAAGCAGTTCGGCGGCATCAAGCATCTCCTTGGCCAGCATACTCAGAATCTCGTCACGGGTAAACTCATTGTTCGGAATATCCGGATATTGGGAAATCTCAACGTTCTCATCAAAATAAGGTATCTTGTTGAAAAGGCGGCTCAATTCAAAGTAATAATGGGCACGAAGCACTTTCATCTCCGCAATACGGGATACACGTCCGTTCACCTGCTCATCTGTTGCAGCATTCAGAACGCGCAATGCAGAGTTACAACGCTGTACACTGCAATATAGATGGTACCACTTGCTGTCCAGAAATCCATTGGTTGCATCCATATCAAATGTCTCCATACGGTGCACTTCATTAAGGTCACCAACACCACCACCGCCTTTATAGGCATTATCCGAACGTACCTCACCATAGGTCCAATTGGAAGTAGGATGACACCATACACTCCAGCTCTGTCCTTCGGGACCACCCAAAGCTGCATACGCGGCATTCACCAAAAGGTCGGCACCTTCTGTAGAAGTCATAATATCTTCATTCAAGCTACCCTGGGGCTTCAAATCCAGGAAACGGTCTTCATTACAGCTTGCAGTCATCAGCGCTACTACGCCAAGCATATATAAATGTTTCAATTTCATGATAGTATAGTTTTAAAGTTTAGAAACCAAATGATAATCCCAAAGAGAACGTACGGGGCAACGGATAAGGATAACCCAGACCTTCAGGGTCGGCACCTGTATAACCGGTAATCGTAAACAAATTCTGAGCCTGGAAATAAATGCGCGCATGACGCATCTTCATCTTGTCGAGAACTGCTTTAGGAAGCGTGTAACCCAATGTCAGACTTTTCAGCTTGATATACGAACCATTTTCAATATAGAACTCAGATACTTCGTGCTCATTGTTGCTGTTAAGAGTGGTCAAAGCAGGTACACTGCTATTGTAAGCACCCGTCTTTTCAAAGTTCTCGTAAGCATGCATGGCATCGAGCAGGCGGGTAGAGTGATTACCGGTCCAGCATTGGAATAAATCCGTATAATATTTGGAGTTGTTATAGGCATCACGAATCATACCGTTGAAGAACATGCTGAGGTCAAAGCCTTTCCAAGATGCCCCAAGATTCAGACCTGCAATCACTTTCGGATTGTCAGAACCCAACCATACACGGTCGTTCGTATCAATCGTACCGTTACCATCAGCATCCACGTATTTGATACGTCCTACTCCGGGAGCGCCAAACTGTACATTATATTTGGATTTATACTCATCCACCTCCTGCTGGGTACGGAACACTCCATCTGTCTTGAAGCCCATCCATGAACCGAACGGTTGGCCAACCAAAGTCTTGTCAACCCCATTACCGCCACCATAAGTATAGTAAATTTCTTCCGTCAGCTCTGTCACTTCATTTTTGTAATATGAAAGGTTGAATGCTACATTATACTGGAAATCCTTTACCTTATCATTCCAGGTCAGTGCCATCTCGAAACCTTTATTGTTCATCGTACCACCATTATACCAGCAGTAACCACCCTCGCCAATGACAGCGATATACGGTTTCTCCACAAGCATATCACTTGTCTTCTTATCAAAATAATCGAGAGAAGCACTCAGACGTCCGTTCAGGAAAGCGGCGTCCACACCGATATTGAGCTGTCTTGTACTCTCCCACTTCAAATCGGGATTGGTAGACCTCACTTTGTAACCACCGGGAGCCAAAGTCGTTCCATCACCGTTCATGTTGTAGCTTGCATCCTTCAGACTAATCAAGTATTTTGTATAGGGAGCCTCATTATCAATAATATCGTTACCATTGACACCCCATGAAGCACGTAGTTTCAAATCAGCCAACCAATCCCTGGTCGCTTCCATAAACTTCTCACTTGAAATGCGCCAGCCTGCCGACACTGAAGGGAAGTAATCCACATTATTACCCTTTGCCAAGCGGGAAGAAGCATCACGGCGCACCGTAACAGAGGCCAAATACCGTCCTTCATAATCATAGTTCACTTTACCAAAGTAAGACACCATGCCATAATTGGAAGCACCGGCACCTACATTCTTACCGGCAGTCACACCGTCGAGATAAATATAATCTTCATCTTCTACAGCCAGTCCCGTACCATAACCGAACATGGATTCCGAATGGTTCTTCTTGGCTTCTGTACCAAGAAGTGCAGTCAGATTGTTCTTTCCAAAAGCTTTGCTATAAGTCACGGTATTGGTCCATACCCAATCCAGTCTTTTGTTGGATGATTGAGTCAGCTTATTGACCTCATCGCGTGCCCATGCCGGCTCAAAAGTTTTGTTGGTTTCATCATAATAATTCATACCGAAATTGGTTTTCAGCACCAGGTTCTTAATCGGTTCAATTTCAAGGAATGCATTACCAAAGACACGCCAGTAATCATGTTTGTTCTGTTTTTCATTCTCCAACAAACGTGCCATATTGGGGGCATCACCCAAAACATCATTGATGGCATCGTTATAATTGCCATTCTCATCATAAACCGTCTTGGCAGGATGCTGTTTGATGGCATTCTCATCTACACCGGCCGGACTGAGGGTCTGTGTCCAACGATTGATGGCAACGTTCTCGCCGATGCGCAAGCGATTGTCAAGATAATGATAGTTAGAACTGATGCGGGTATTGATACGCTGGAAATTCGTATTCTCTACCAGACCGTCATGGTCGAGATAGTTCAACGCTAACGAGAAGGCACCATTGTCAGAGCCCTTTGAAAGTGTCGCACTATAATTCTGCATCAAGGCAGTGCGATAAACCACATCGCGCCAATCCGTATCAACGGCATGTACTTTAGCTCCATTCAGGCCGATATAGTCTTGAAGTTGGGGAGTTGCACCATTACCATATATTTCGCTGCTTGGCGTAGCTCCATTATTGGCATACTTATAAGCCGACCAATAAACCTGGCCCCACTCATCTGCATTCAACATATCAAAGCCACATTGATAGGTCTGCAAAGTCAACGACATATCAAAATCCACACGGGTCTCCCCTTTCTTGGCACGTTTGGTAGTAATGATAATCACACCATTGGCAGCCTGTGCACCATAAATAGAAGCGGAAGCGGCATCCTTCAATACCTGAATGGATTCTACATCATTGGAAGAAAGGATAGACGAGATGTTCTCACGGGTCATCACACCGTCAATGACATAAAGCGGGGAATTGGCATCATTTCGGAAAGATGACTTACCACGGACCAATGTAGAAGTATTTCCACCGCCCGGTGTGCCGTCAGTCGTAATGTTCATACCGGCAACACGTCCCTGCAAGCTCGACAACACATTTCCCGTAGGAATATCTGCTACATCCTTCATCTTGACCACAGCCACCGAACCAGTCAAACTGGCCTTCTTCTCGGACATATAGCCGGTCACTACTACTTCATCAATCAACTGGGAATCTTCCGTCAACTCAATGCGTAAAGTGGGCTGTGCCTTTACTGTAACGGCTTTATATCCTATATAGGATACAGACAATGTGGCACCGGAAGCTACAGACAGAGTGAAATTTCCGTCAATATCCGTAATTGTTCCATTACTGTTGGAACCTACTTCCATGACAGAAGCACCGATAATGGATTCACCACTCGATTTTTCAACGACAGTACCTTTTACCTGGACTTGCTGGGCAAAGGAATAGATGCCCGCAAAGAGAAGCACAATTAGTGTGCAAAGCCTGAGACTAATGCTTTTCAACATATCTATTAATTTAAAGTTAATAATAAACCAATTCTGCAATTGAGTTTTGTGTCAGCAAAATTAAGCGAAACCAGGATTTGCACCTATAACAAATGTTACGAAAGGTGGTATTTTTGATACATCCCCTTTCTAAAGGTATTCTACGCGTGTTTTTTGCTAAATAAACTTTAGCTTTAGCAGCAAATTAATAGAAAAGAATGAAAACAATATGGGAGCAGATGCTAATTGCACCAGCTCTCATAGTATACTCTCTCAGAATCAAAAACGAAAAGCAAAATGTTCCGCACACCGGTATCCTTCTTCATAAAGCTCCGTCAGCTTCTTGATGTCACGCTCGATGCGGTCTACCACTACCGGCTTCTGTGGACGGATCACAACGATTTCCCCGGCGGCTTCCATCCGTTCCACCTGCTCCAACTGTTGATTATAGACAATGCTGCGGCGGTTGATGGCTTCACGCAATAGCGGATATTTCTTATATATAAAAGGTGGAACCTTCGTTCCCTGAATTTCCTTACGGTACCCATGATTGCGCGTCAACACCACCACATTATTGGTAAATCCATCCTGACGGGCACGCATCAAAGGGATACTGTCCACAATACCTCCATCCAGCATCGGGATGTTGTCCACGTAGGTAATGGGACAGACAAACGGCAGACTGCTCGAAGCACGCACAATATCAATGACGCGCTCTTTACTCCGCTTCTCCTCAAAATAGTTCGCTTCGCCCGTCTCGCAGTTGGTAGTTACCATCACATAACGTTCGGGACAATGAAAGTATGCCTCGTAGTCGTAGGGAAGTATGTGTTCCGGAAACTCCTGGAACAACAAGTCGAAATCCATGATATTCCGCTTCTTCAACAGATACTTCAATCCGATGTAATTGTATTTTTCCAGCAAGTCGATATTGCTGTACTTGGCACGCCCGCGCTGACCGGACATATAAGAAAGTCCGTTGCAGGCTCCGGCACTGACGCCGATGGTATAGGGAAAGCGAATGCCACGATCCATAAAGCTGTCGAGCACACCGCAAGTGAAGACGCCGCGCATACCGCCGCCCTCCAAAACAAGACCGCTATGGTCGTCGATACGTATTATTTTCTCCATAAGTGTCAGAATTAACGCTTCAAAGATAGCTTTTGTTTACGATATTCTGCCTATATTTGCAGTTGCAACTATAAATCTATAACATTTTAATTATGATGAAGAAATCAATACTGATGGCTGCATTGGGTTTATTAAGTTTAAACACAATAGCACAAGACACTCCGAAAGAGGAAGGTTTCATTTTTACAACCGTAAAAGAAAATCCTATCACTTCTGTTAAGAACCAAAACCGTGCCGGTACATGCTGGTGCTATTCCGGACTGGCATTCATCGAATCCGAACTGCTCCGCATGGGCAAAGGCGAATACGACTTTTCTGAAATGTTTATCGTACACAACACCTATCTGGACCGTGCCAACAAGGCAGTGCGTACACATGGTGACGTTTCGTTCTCACAAGGCGGTTCGTTCTACGATGTAATTTATGGTATGAAAACTTTCGGTCTGGTGCCCGAAGAGGAAATGCGTCCGGGCGTTATGTATGGCGACACGCTGAGCAACCACACCGAATTGACAGCCGTATCTGATGCCGTAGTGGCAGCCATTGCCAAGGGAAGACACCGCAGCCTGCAAGCAGACAAGGAAAATAACCCGCTTTGGAAGAAGGCCATCACTGCCATCCACGACATCTATCTGGGCGAACGTCCCGAGAAGTTCACCTACAAAGGCAAGGAATATACTCCGAAGTCTTTCTATGAATCTACCGGACTGAATGCAGATGACTATATCTCACTGACTTCCTATACCCACCATCCCTTCTACCAGCCGTTCGTCCTGGAAATACAAGACAACTGGCGTTGGGCTTCTTCCTACAACTTGCCTATTGACGAGTTGATGGAAGTGTTTGACAACGCTATCAATAAGGGTTACACCATTGCATGGGGTAGTGACGTAAGCGAACAAGGCTTCACACGCGACGGTATAGCCGTAATGCCCGATGCAGAAAAGGTGCAAGAACTGAGCGGTTCGGACATGGCACACTGGCTGAAAATGAAACCCGAAGAAAAGAAACTGAACAGCAAGCCTCAACCGCAGAAGTGGTGCACACAAGAAGAGCGCCAGCTGGCATACGACAACTGGGAAACTACTGACGACCACGGTATGCTGATTTACGGTATAGCCAAAGACCAGGAAGGCAACGAATACTATATGGTAAAGAACTCTTGGGGTGAAGCCGGAAAGTACAAAGGACTGTGGTATGCTTCCAAAGCTTTCGTGCGCTATAAAACAATGAACATCATTGTGCACAAGGATGCACTGCCTAAGGATATTGCCAAGAAACTGGGTATTAAATAAATAAAAGAAGGAGATGCAGTTTGATGCATCTCCTTTTTCAATTCTTACCAAATCCTACAGATATCTTCCACAATCTGCGGAACCGTCAACCGGTTCTTCTTCAACTGCTCCTCCACATCGTAACGGTCGATAAACTCTTTCTTCACACCATAGTTCAGTACCTTCATATCCGACGGACCGTAATAACGGGCAATCTTCTCGCCAAAGCCACCGTCCAGCACTCCGTCCTCAAGAGTAATGACCAGTGTATGGTCGCGCTTCAGGTCATCGAGCAAAGCCTCGTCCACACCCGTGATGTAGCGAGGATTGACAAGCGTGGCATCCACTCCTTTCTCTTCCTTCAACCGGGCAGCCACGGCTTCGCCCAACTGATAGAAAGAGCCCAGTCCCAATATGGCGACCTTCTCTCCACGATGGGACACCTCATAACGGTTCAGCGTCTTGCCGTAATCCTTCTCCGGTTCTACATTCCTGCGGACAACCCCATTGGCCGGCACGCGAATGGCAACCGGATGTTCCGTTTGACGGATGCCCCACTCCAGCATTGCCATATACTCCTCACGACAAGTAGGTGCCAGATAAACCATATTCGGAATATTACCGATGACCGGAATATCAAAAAGACAAAGATGGGTAACATCATTCATACTCGATAAGCTTCCCCAGAAGACAAGAATCAGTGCAGGATTATTGTTGATGCAAAGATCCTGGGACAACTGGTCGTAGGCGCGCTGGATAAAGGTGCTGTAGACCCCGAATACCGGTTTTCCACCTCCGGCAGCAATGGCAGAAGCCATGGCAACAGCCTGCTCTTCGGCAATGCCCATATCGATGAACTGCCGCCCTGCCTCCTTGCGGCGCTCCGGTGTAAAGCCAAATACCGTAGGTGTACCTGCGGTGATGCCCACCACAGTCGGGTCTTTCTTCATCTCCTGCAACAAATAACCGGCGGTAAGGTCGGCATAGTCTTCACCCTCTCCAGACTCACCGGTCAGATTGCCGGTTTCAAGGTCGAACGGAACACTGTAATGGAAACGTTCTTTTTGCTCTTCTGCCAATTTGTATCCCTTACCTTTCAAGGTATTGATATGTACCACAACCGGATGCTTCTTGTCCTTCACTTCACGGAAAGCCTCTATCAATTGCTCCACGTCATTGCCATCCTTCACATAGAGATAATCATATCCCATTGCCTTAAAATAGTTGCAGGGAGCCTGCCCCTCCGTTTCGCGTAACTGTTGCAGATTGCGGTATAGCCCGCCATGATTCTCGGCAATGGACATCTGGTTATCGTTGACAATGACGATGAAGTTCGTGCCCAGTTCGGCACCTACATTCAATCCTTCGAAGGCTTCACCTCCACTCAACGAGCCATCGCCGATGACGGCAATCACATTACCCGCCTCCCCCTTCAGGTCACGCGCCTTGGCAAGTCCGCTTGCCAGACTGACGGAGGTAGAGGTATGCCCAATGACGAAGAAGTCGTGCTCGCTTTCCGACGGTTCGGAATATCCGGAGACTTCGTCATACTCGTCCGCATTCATAAACGCTGCCCGGCGGCCTGTCAATATCTTATGGGTATAACTTTGGTGAGACACGTCATAGACTATCTTGTCCGTTGGTGAATCGAACACGTAATGCAGGGCTATGGTGGCTTCTACCATTCCCAGGTTGGGACCTACGTGTCCTCCGTGGGAGCTTAACTTGTTTAACAACACCTGGCGGATTTCTCCACCCAATCCGTTCATTTCGCTGACTGATAACTTTTTCACGTCAGCAGGGGAATTTACTTTTTCAATATACATATTCTATAATAACATTTAAGTAGCAATGCTTGTTTATCCGATGCTGCCCGTTATGCAGACCTCATCCAGACGCTGCAAAAGTACAGAGGAAACGGGAACGGAAAGGTAGATAAATTACCGGTTTTATTACCTTTTTTACAGATATAGAGCCAACTGATATTTGCGCAAAATCCCTCAACTTGTGCATTTTTCACCCCATTTTCTTGTCAAACCCAACTCTTTCCGTAAATTTGCAGGCTGATAATGAGTTAACCGGCCAATTTCAGTAGCAGGATTCTACTACTCCTATTCCCGGTACTGACATACAAAGAAATACTAATACTAATAATTAATAGCATGAGTTTGAAAATTGTTGTATTGGCAAAACAAGTTCCCGACACACGCAACGTTGGGAAAGATGCCATGAAAGCCGACGGAACTATCAACCGCGCGGCACTCCCTGCCATCTTCAACCCCGAGGACCTGAACGCTCTTGAACAGGCTCTCCGACTGAAAGATGAACATCCGGGCTCCACCGTTACCATCCTGACCATGGGACCGGGACGTGCAGCCGAAGTTATTCGTGAAGGACTTTACCGTGGTGCCGACAACGGCTATCTGCTGACCGACCGCGCCTTTGCAGGTGCCGATACGCTTGCCACTTCGTATGCCCTTGCCACAGCCATCAAGAAGATAGGCGACTATGACGTCATCATTGGCGGACGCCAGGCCATCGACGGTGATACCGCCCAAGTAGGCCCGCAGGTTGCCGAAAAGCTGGGGCTGACGCAAGTGACCTACGCAGAAGAGATTCTGAACGTGGATAAAGCCGCCAAGAAGATTACCGTGAAACGTCATATTGACGGTGGTGTGGAAACCGTTGAGGCTCCCCTGCCCATAGTCATCACCGTAAACGGAAGTGCCGCTCCCTGCCGCCCGCGCAATGCCAAACTGGTGCAGAAGTACAAACGCGCCCTCGGTGCCCAGGAAAAAGCTGCCATCACCAAGGAAGGCGCTGAGCTTGCCTACGCCGGCCTCTACGAGAAATATCCCTATCTGAACATCACGGAATGGAGTGTTGCCGACGTGAACGGCGACCTTGCACAATGCGGTCTGAGCGGTTCGCCTACCAAGGTGAAGACCATTCAGAACATCTCATTCCAGGCCAAAGAAAGCAAAACGCTGACGGGCAGCGACAAGGATGTGGAAGATTTGATTGTTGAACTGTTAGCCAACCATACGATAGGATAAGATTATGAATAATGTATTTGTATATTTAGAGATAGAAGGCACAACAGTTGCCGACGTCAGTCTCGAACTCTTGACCAAAGGTCGTAAATTAGCCAATCAGTTGGGCTGCCAACTGGAGGCAGTTGCTGCCGGAAGCAATCTGGCAGGCATTGAAAAGCAAGTATTACCCTACGGAGTAGACAAACTCCACGTATTCGACGCTCCGGGCTTGTTCCCCTATACTTCCCTTCCCCACTCCTCTGTCCTCATCAACTTGTTCAAAGAAGAAAAGCCGCAAATCTGTCTGATGGGCGCCACCGTTATCGGTCGCGACCTCGGTCCGCGCGTTTCTTCCGCTTTGACCAGCGGACTGACCGCCGACTGTACCTCACTGGAAATCGGCAACCACGAAGACAAGAAGGAAGGCAAGGTTTACGAGAACCTGCTGTATCAAATCCGTCCCGCATTCGGCGGTAACATCGTTGCCACGATTGTGAATCCCGAGCACCGTCCGCAGATGGCAACCGTTCGCGAAGGTGTGATGAAGAAAGAGATACTGGACGCTGACTATAAGGGCGAAGTCATCAACCACGACGTTGCCAAGTACGTGCCCGAGACGGATTATGTGGTAAAAGTCATCGACCGCCACGTAGAAAAGGCAAAACACAACCTGAAAGGCGCTCCCATCGTGATTGCTGGCGGCTACGGCATGGGAAGCAAGGAAGGTTTTGACATGTTGTTCGAGCTTGCCAAAGAACTCCATGCAGAGGTAGGCGCCAGCCGTGCTGCCGTCGATGCCGGTTATGCCGACCATGACCGCCAGATTGGCCAGACCGGTGTCACTGTCCGCCCCAAACTGTATATTGCTTGCGGCATCAGCGGACAAATCCAGCACATTGCCGGTATGCAGGAAAGTGGTATTATCATCTCCATCAACAATGACGAGAACGCTCCCATCAATACGATTGCCGACTATGTCATCAACGGTACGGTGGAAGAGGTTATCCCGAAGATGATAAAATATTATAAATCACACAGTAAATAACAATAAAGGTAATCATGAAAGGGCTGATTCTTATATTTGTTCTTCTTTCAGGTATATCTTCCGCTATCGCTCAAGAAAAGCTCTGGTTGGACAAGAATTACCAATGGACGGACGACTCCATCCAGGCAGTCAAGTATGCTCTTGTTTCCAAGATAAACAAGAAGTGCATCAAGGTGGAAGAGTATGCTTTGGAAGGACAAAAGAAGGATGTCTGGCATTTCTCCGAATACAAAAGCAATCCCCGCAAAAGGATAAGGGAAGGCCTGCATACATCATTCTATGCAAATGGCAAGGACAGCCTGACAGAAGTATATAGAGACAACCGCCTGGAGGGGCAGACCATGGTGTATTATCCCGACGGTGCCATACATCTGGCCCGGAGCTACAGCGATGGTAAACTTGACGGAACACTCCTGCAGTACTATCCCGACGGGAAACTCCGTAGAGAGGAACACTATTCAGAGAATCAGTGTACCGGTGGAAAGATGTTCGACGAGCACGGAACTGAAATGGAACATCAGCCGTATTTCATGTTTCCATCCTTCCCCGGTGGAATAGAGAACCTCATGAAACTGGTGGCCAATGTTACCAAATATCCGGAAGACGCCTGGAAGCAAAAGGCAGAAGGAAGGGTAATCCTACGATTCGTTGTAGACGAAGAAGGCAAGATGACCCATCCCCAAATTCTCCAGTCCGTGCGCTATGACATCGACAAAGAAGCCATACGCGCTTTCGAGGCCATTGCCGACGTCTACCGCTGGTCGCCCGGCTATCAGGACGGAGAGGCCAAGCGAGTGAAACTCACCATACCCCTATACTTCAGAATACCTAAATAACCAAGAAATTATGGCAAATTTTTATACCGAAGTTCCCGAATTGAAGTATCATCTGAACAACTCGATGATGGAACGTATCTGCGAACTGAAAGAACGCGGTTACCAAGACAAAGACAAGTATGACTATGCCCCGCAGGACTATGCGGATGCTATGGACTCTTTTGACAAGGTACTTGAAATCACCGGAGAGATTACTGGAGAGATTATCGCTCCCAATGCCGAGGGCGTGGACGAAGAAGGTCCCCACTGTGCCAACGGCCGTGTGGAATATGCCAGCGGCACCAAGCAGAACCTCGACGCCATGGTAAAAGCCGGATTGAACGGTATGACCATGCCGCGCCGTTTCGGTGGCTTGAACTTCCCGATTACTCCGTACACCATGTGTGCGGAAATCGTTGCCGCCGCCGATGCCGGTTTCGGTAACATCTGGTCACTGCAAGACTGTATCGAAACGCTCTACGAATTCGGTAACGAAGACCAGCACAGCCGTTTTATACCGCGTGTCTGCGCCGGAGAGACCATGTCTATGGACCTGACAGAACCGGATGCCGGTTCCGACTTGCAGAGCGTAATGCTGAAAGCGACCTATGACGAGGCCAACAACTGCTGGCGCCTGAACGGCGTGAAGCGTTTTATTACTAACGGTGACGCCAATCTCCACCTCGTACTGGCACGTTCAGAAGAGGGTACCAAAGACGGACGTGGCTTGTCCATGTTCATCTACGATAAGAATGAAGGCGGTGTAGACGTGCGCCGCATCGAGAACAAGCTGGGTATCCACGGCTCTCCCACCTGCGAGCTGGTTTACAAGAATGCAAAGGCAGAACTTTGCGGCGACCGCAAGCTTGGTTTGATTAAATACGTTATGGCTTTGATGAACGGTGCCCGTCTGGGTATTGCCGCACAGTCGGTAGGCCTTTCACAAGCTGCCTACAACGAAGGTCTGGCTTATGCCAAAGACCGCAAGCAGTTCGGCAAGGCTATCATCGAATTCCCGGCTGTATATGACATGCTGGCTATTATGAAAGCCAAGTTGGATGCAGGACGCTCCTTGCTGTACCAGACTTCCCGCTACGTTGACATCTACAAAGCGCTGGACGACATTGCTCGCGAACGCAAACTGACTCCGGAAGAACGCCAGGAACAAAAGAAGTATGCCAAACTTGCCGACGCCTTCACTCCGCTGGCAAAAGGTATGAACTCTGAATATGCCAATCAGAATGCTTACGACAGCATCCAGATTCACGGCGGTTCGGGCTTCATGCTGGAGTATGCTTGCCAACGTATCTATCGTGATGCACGTATCACTTCTATCTACGAAGGTACTACTCAGTTGCAGACCGTAGCTGCTATCCGCTATGTAACAAACGGCTCATACTCTGCCACCTTGCGCGACTACGAGCAAGTGCCGTGCAGCGAAGAAATGCAACCGTTGATGGACCGCATCAAAGAGATGACCAACAAGTTCGAAGCCTGCACCAATGCGGTGAAAGAGGCACAGAATCAGGAATTGCTGGACTTCGTGGCACGTCGCCTCTATGAGATGGCTGCGGTATGTATCATGTCGCACCTCATCATTCAGGACGCGACAAAGGCTCCCGAACTGTTCGGCAAGTCGGCTCTGGTGTATGTGAACTACGCAGAAGCTGAAGTGGAAAAACACTTTAACTTCATCCGTAAGTTCAAGGCAGAAGAGCTGGAAAGCTACCGCAAATAAACGCATTGCTTGGACAAGGCAAATATAGCGGGCACCGGAGTTTAGCTACTCCGGTGCCCGCTTGTTTTTTCTGAAATACTTCCTCCTGCTTGCCCCTTCTTAAAAGGACAAAAGTTCTCAAAGAGACGAAAGGAAAATTAATACTCTCCGTGCAGCCTCAGCCTGCCGCGCAGCGAGTGTATCTCCCGCTGCATCTCTTCCATCCTTGCCAGCAGATGGTGGATGGCATCAATCCCTTCCATATTGATGGAAAGGTCGTAGTACATACGGCTGTACCGTTCCACATCCGGCAACTCGGAGAAAGGCAGATAACGCTCTCCACCTTCCTGCTCCACATCTATCAGTCCACTTTCGCACAGCATATCAATAAAAGTGGGCTCTATATGACACTTGTCACAATATTCGCTGATGACAATCCATTCGTTCTGCATAATCCGTTCTCCTTTCATTAGTTCATACTCTGAATTTTACGGAACATCTCTTTCTGCTGTTCCGTCAGGTTTGTCGGCAACTTCACGGAATAAGTCACGATGAGATCGCCAAACTGTCCCTCCTTCTTATATACGGGGAAGCCCTTACCCTTCAGACGTACCTTAGTCCCGTTCTGAGTTTCGGGTTTCACCTTCAGCTTCACCTGACCATCCAAAGTATCCACCAACTGGTCGCCACCCAGCAGGGCTGTATAAAGGTCGACGGTCACATCCACATACAAATCATCTCCCAAACGCTTGAATACCGAGTCGTCCGGAATCACAAACGTGATGTATAAGTCACCTGCAGGACCTCCGTTGATGCCCTCGCCACCATAGCCTTTCAGTTTGATGACCTGTCCGTTGGCCACACCGGCCGGAATGGTAATACGCACTTGCTTGCCATTCACCGTCAATATCTGTTTATGGGTCTTCGCAGCCTCACGAAGCGAGAGGTTCAAATCCGCATGATAATCCTGCCCGCGGAAACCGGCATTGGCACCGCCTCCGCCGCGCGTACGATGACCGAACATCTGTTCGAAGAAGTCTGAGAAACCACCGGCATTACTGCCCGAAAATTCCTGGCCGTCGGAAGAATACCAATACGTACCGCCTCCGTCCGTACCAAATCCCGCACCGGAACCTCCAAAACCGGCACCGCCAAATCCCCCGAAGCCCCCGGCTTGCTGCTGTGCCCGCTTCTGCGCTTCAAACTCGTCGGCATGTTTCCAGTGTTCACCATATTCATCATATTTCTTTCTTTTTTCAGGATCACTCAGCACCTCATTCGCCTCGTTGATAGCCTGAAACTTATCCTTGGCCGTAGCATCGTTCGGATTCAAGTCAGGATGGTACTTGCGCGCCAGCTTGCGGAACGCTCTCTTGATGTCATCCTGAGATGCCTTTTTGTCCACTCCAAGGACCTGATAGTAATCAATATAAGCCATAGTCTATTAGTTTTATTGTCTAAATACCATAAAACAAATAACACGCCAATTTGTTTTACGCATTACTAAAATAGGTAAACGAAAATTAAAAAGCATCATCAAGCATAATAATTACGTGATAAACAAACATTTAGTTTCAACCAGACACTTATTTCACGTCTATAAAATACCAAAATAGTGTAAACGACACCTAATATCGTCTAATTATTCATCCTAAATCTTCCTAAAATTGACAGAAAATGCTTTATTTGTAATAAGGAAAATTTGTTTTATATATAATCCCCAACCTTAGATTAAAAACCCCCATTATGAAAAGTAATTATTGGCTCCTAACGGTAATATTCGCTCTCGTAGCCCTACCGGGCAAAGCAGGCGAATGGATCAGAATCAACCAACTCGGCTATTTGCCGCAATCCGTCAAAGTCGCTGTATTCATGAGCGAGGAAGGAACAAACGTAGAAAATTATTCATTGATTGACGCTTTCACCGGAAAGGTGGTGCGTACCTTCAACACAACCAAGGCCACCGGCAAGATGGGAGGCATGAAGAGTACCTACCGGTTGAACTTCAGTGATTTCACAGAACCGGGCACGTATTATCTGAAAGCAGGCAAAGCGGTCTCCCCCCGTTTCCCCATCAATGCACAAGTCTACAACGGTACCGCAGACTACCTGCTGCACTACATGCGGCAGCAACGCTGCGGCTATAATCCGTTCCTGAAAGACAGCTGCCACGTGCACGACGGCTACATCGTCTATCATCCCACCAAAACCGGACAACATATAGACGTCCGCGGAGGCTGGCACGATGCTACGGACTATCTGCAATACACCACCACCTCCGCCAATGCCATCTACCAGATGATGTTTGCCTATCAGGAAAATCCGGAATCATTCGGTGACGCCTATGATGCAGCCGGACATCCGGGAGCCAACGGCATTCCCGACATCGTGGACGAAATCAAGTGGGGACTGGACTGGCTGAACCGGATGAATCCTGCTCCGGGCGAGCTGTACAACCAGATAGCCGACGACCGTGACCATGCCGGAATGCGCCTACCTAACAAAGACCTGGTGGATTACGGCTACGGACCGGGTAAAGGACGCCCCGTTTACTTTTGCAGTGGCGAACCGCAAGTACGTGGAGAGTTCAAGAATGCAACGACCGGAGTGGCAAGCACTGCCGGCAAGTTTGCCTCCTGCTTCGCTTTAGGCGCCAAGATACTGAAAGACTACTATCCTGAATTTGCAGCAGAAATCGAAGCCAAGGCCGATGCCGCCTATCAGGAAGGCGTAAAGAAACCGGGAGCATGCCAGACTGCCTCTGTCTTGTCTCCCTACATTTACGAAGAGGACAACTGGGTGGACGATATGGAACTGGGAGCCATGGAACTGTACAAAGCCACCGGCGACAACAAATACCTGGCCCAAGCCCTTGAA
>NZ_JBCNZM010000046.1:0-3979 GCF_040227615.1 Bacteroides sp. RTP31139st1_H2_RTP31139_211217
AACAGTCAATGGATATGGGGGAAGACAGACAAAGGAAAATGAGAAAAGTTAGTGTTTTAAGGGGTGGGAAACTTTAGAAATGTAACATCAGAACTTCAGCTCCTGGGGGGCACCGATTACTCCGATAGGGTCATTGTCGGGATTATCGTCAACACGGGATTCTTCAGAACCGCGTTGCAAATCAATGCTATATAATTCTCTGAAAATTTCGTAGTTGATAGCTATGCAACTGGAATTGGTACACTTCTTCTCAACTTTACGCACCATGTCATTGTTGAGCTTTACCGGAATTCCGGTTTCATTGGGAGTATCTTCCTCGAAACCGCCGCGTGGTACCTCCACGACTTCATACCAGTTGAACCGGCGTGCATGGACAAAGCCCAAGTAACTGGGATGGGAGCGGAGGTTCTGCTCGATGGTCGACTGCGTTGAGTCTTCCTGATTATAAGAAGAACGTGCGTACTGCGTATAGATGGTACTAACGCGTAGGAATAACACACGGGTTCCTGCAGGAACAGGAACCTCCTTTTTTTCTCCTCCGGGCAGCTTGATGGTGATTCGTTCCGGTGTATCAATGGCGAAGTCCCTGCCTTCTCTGATAGCCTTGGTATCAATCATCACATCCATAGCCTTGAAGAATGTAGCCAGCTTATCCGTCTTTGAAATCAGTTCCACCTGGAATTTGATTTTATCGCAGGCTATTTTAAAAAACTCCTCATAGGTGAACGGTAATTTCAATTCTGTATAATTCTCAATCAGTCTGCATGTCGCCAGAAACAATGATGCAGTCTTCATGAGCCGGTCAATCTCACCGGCATTCACCAGTGCCTGCTTCAATTCATCATAGGACTTCTGCTTCAGTGCCCGGAAATACTGCATCACCAGCGGACGTAGCTGAAGGACTTCAAAGAGGACATTCGACAACCCTATTTTGGCCGGGTCCTCTATATCCTTGAGTTTGTTGAAAAGCTCCACTTCCTCTTGGGTTCGGTTTTTCGGTTTGGGGACTTCGCAGACTATAATACGTGACATAAGTGCATTGTCGTCACGTTGGGGAGTTTCCTGGCCGCAAATGACAACCGGCGCGTACACCTTGTCGTTTTCTATCTCCTTGCCGGATGTGCCTTTACGCTTCTGTCTTCCATCGCCATCATATACTATTCCTTTAAGTGCCTGGAACTTTATATCTGATATATCTTTATTGTTGTATTCATCAAGGACAACCGGTACATCCCGGAAAGTGCTCATCAATGTAGACATGGCGGCATCGGTACCGATGTTCAGGTTGAAAATCGGTATTTTGGGGGAGATGAATAGGGAACGGATGGATATCGCAATCTGTGTTTTTCCGGACGACATCGGCCCCATAAAGAATGGCGCTGTAAACAATCGGTCTATGCAGTGTATATTGCTTCGGAAAGCGCACATGATGGCAAATAGAATGGCCCATTTCCCATTGTCGTTGATTTTATATACACGGTCCATCAGTGAAGCCCATTCGTCGAAAGTGCAACGTTTGTCTATAGGGATTTCCTTATAGACAAGCTGTGAAATAAGTTCATACTTGTCGGACTGCTTGCCGGAACCTGCATATATGGTGGAGAATGCCGGCAGATAATAATTCTTACCATTGTGGGTGACCACTCCAAGTTCATTTACCGCATCAAATCTCGGCATTCCGTCAACAATATGGAAGATGCCGTTGGCAAATGCAAAAAACTGCTGGTCTTCCCGTCGGGAAAAACCGTCTTCCTGCTGGTTCCCATATGTGATAATTTCTCTACAAGTAATATAATTATTGCTCATATATGTACGTATTTTTTCCCAATGCTTTTCTTCGCCATTGTAGAAATTTACTGCTTCCAACATAACTAATTTTTCTACAAGAGTGCTTTTCTTGGCTAAAACCTTGGAGTTTACCTCAATATAAAGTGGTGTTTTGAATTTACGACGATTTATTCTAAGGACACGCTTGTTTTCCTCGTCGTTATCCGAATATATGTGCAGAAGTGGAATCATGTAGAAGTCACCCACCAAAGTGTAACCCGACTTTTCATTCTTGAAAAGATAGCATACCGGCTCACCCTGCTTGTTGAGTTTCGGATAGTAATTGAATTCTTGAAACATCTGCAGATATTCCGGATTGTCTTGGACATAACGGGGAAGTTCGTTCGGATCATAATTATCTTCAATATAATCGTCGTCTGTCCGCTGTGCATTGATGAGCATGCGTGACTTACGTTTGGCCAGGTAAGGTCTGACTATTTCATTCAAGGCTTGCTTGGTCAGCCCCAAGCAATTCTGAAAGTAGGTAAAATTGATGATGCGTACCGAATCTTCCGCGTAACTGATTATTTCGGCACAACGTTCGATATAGGAAGTACGTTCGCCATTATAGGTCTTAAAAAAACATTTGTGCAGGAATACGTAGAATTTCACAAAGCTGAAAGTCTCGATGATATCATTTGCCTCCCCATCCATGTTCTCCTCGTCGTCACTTTCTTCCCCGTCGTCATCGTTATCCTGGACATCCCGTTCAACCGTTATGGTGATATTAGAGATACCGGCACGGAAAATGGCAGATAATCCGGCAAGGTAACCGGATTCCGTGCCGTCCTTTGCAATGGTAAGGCCATCGCTGTCAGAGGTAAACATCTGGCCTGCCTGGCGTAACTGCTGTATGTCATTCATTCCAGGAATGCCATGGACGTATGCTATTGGGGCATCTCCATACAAGGTGAGGAACTCCTGATAATTTGATGTCAGTATACAAGGCTCATTTCCGCTACGTGCCTCTGCAATCATATCGATACCATATATGCCGGGCGCCATCTTGTCTTTCTCCTTGATGGAAGCTGTCTTCCGCTGCCGCAAGATGGAATTCACTTTCCGCTGGATGACTTCAGTGTTGCAGCCGAAAATCCCGGCCATTATCTCTATGCACTTGAGAAGAAGCGTTTCCGAAGGGATGACAGATATGAGGGTTGAAAGCCGTTGCATTGCCTCTTCCTCTCTGTTTGGGTCGGTTCCGGGATTCTTGCCTCGTAAGGAGATGGCAAAATATTGAAGGAAATTCTGTTCCCGGTTTGCAAGCCATTTCCCGGTTTCAAGTTTCTGCTCCTGGGCAATATTATCGGGATCCTTCCCATCAGGAAGCGGGACTGCACTGACCTGGAAACCCGCACGCAGAAAAGCCTCACAGTTGGCCAGTGACGCTTTCAGCCCGGCTGCATCCGCGTCATATACAAGTATCACGCGATGGGTGAACCGGCCAAGCAGCTGTATCTGTTCCGGAGTCAGTGCGGTTCCGCTGGTGGCAACGGTATTGCAGACACCGAACTTGTGCATGGACATGGCATCGAACTGGCCTTCGACTATATACGCACAATCATATCTTGCAATGGCAGTACGTGCCTGGTACAGACCGAAAAGGTGAGTACCTTTCTTAAACAACGGCGTGTCCCCGGTATTGACGTACTTGCCGGTGTTTTCCTGCGGAGTCAGCCAGCGTCCGGTATATCCGTTTATGTTGCCCTTGATGTCAAAATAGGGAAACATGATGCGGTCCTTGAAAGTGTCAAAGGTGAAGTTCTTCTCGCTTCTCTTCAGGATGTCTGTTTCAAGCAGCTTCTGTTCGGAAAATCCGGCTGCAAGCATCTCCTTTTTAGCCAGGTTGCCTGCCGGGGCATATCCAATTCTAAAATCTTTCAGAACCTTGTCATCCAGGCTGAACCCTCTGTCATGCAGATAAAGTTGCGCCTCCGGAAGATGCTTCTCGAAAAAGGATGCGGCGCCTTTCATCGCTATACGCTGCGCTTCACGTTCCTTTACCCTGACCATTTCCTCATCGGACATCACCCGTTCAGGGAGAGGGATTCCCGCACGGCCAGCCAGCCAGGTGACAGCCTCGTTGAATGACATGTTCTCATGATCCTGGACAAACTGGATTACATCCCCTCCTTTGCCGCAGACGAAACAC
>NZ_JBCNZM010000046.1:3989-18494 GCF_040227615.1 Bacteroides sp. RTP31139st1_H2_RTP31139_211217
ACCACTTGTATGTCTGTCTTGACGGACTGACGGTCATCGACGGATGCCGATCCGGATGAAACGGGCAGATTCCTATATAATTGATACCTCTCTTGTGAAGGGATACAAACTGGCCGATTACGTCCGTAATCTCGTTGGCATCCTTTATTCTCTGCTTTAATTCGTCATCAATCATTGTTCTTCAAATATGCAAAGTTGACGCGCTGCGAATGCCTCCTCCAGTGTTATGCCGAAATACTTCGACAACGCGATATATTCTTCTTGGTTTATATTTTTTCGGCCATAGAAAATATCCCACCATCGCATCTGGTTGATGCCTACCTCCTGGTAGAAGGCACGGTTGGGCATGAAATTTTCCGGATGCCGGAATTTCAGTCGGAGAATCTCCTGCACCAGATTCCGTTTGACTGTCTGTCCCACTACAATATGCTTCCGGTGCATATATAACTGTACAGCCAATGCGGATCTTCCCAAATGCTCCGCCATTTGTTCCAATGTCTTCTTATTGACATTTTCCCGTACGTATCTGTCCTCGTCGGGTTGCCATCTTCCATTGTTCATAGCTTTCTTTCCTCCATATTTGTGTATAGTCTTCATTGAATTCGTATTCAGGATGCCCGGTGATATAGCAGCAACAGAATTTGATAAATAGTTCCTGCTGCTCCGGTATGACCGAGCCCCCGATATCATAGTAATGCATGACCTTGAGCTTGTCGAGGGCACTATATACTCTCGTCTCAAACTCAAGAAAAGCGTCGACGCCAAGCTTCTCCAAAAAACGGTCTATCCAATCAAGATTTTCCATTC
Source organism: Bacteroides sp. RTP31139st1_H2_RTP31139_211217 (assembly GCF_040227615.1). NCBI lineage: Bacteria > Pseudomonadati > Bacteroidota > Bacteroidia > Bacteroidales > Bacteroidaceae > Bacteroides > Bacteroides sp. RTP31139st1_H2_RTP31139_211217. Next base: position 4,797 of record NZ_JBCNZM010000046.1, read on the forward strand.
TATATTTCAATAGGCTTTCCATATCATCAAGGACGTTATCCGCTCTTACAGTTCCCGCGTTTCCTTCAGGCTCCCAATGAACAAGTTCATCAGTCTCGCATATAGTCCGGATGCTTCCTTCAGATTATCCGGATTCTTGCCGGTAAGCCGCACCTTCATATTGTCCTTGGAGTAGTCATGGCATATAAATAAGTGCAGCTCCCGGTTCCGATCATCAACTACCGAGACCTTCACTTCTTCCACCACACTCCCCAGTTCTGAGGCATCCAACCACAAATATGACTTTTCATCTGTCTTCAGATGGCAGTACCGATGCACCTTGCCACCTTTACGAATCAATTCCACTTCGACGATTGTCGCTACCTGATTTGTACGCAGGATGCGCACCTTCTGACCTTTCTTCATTGATATTTCTTTTTTATTCATTACTGATGTGTTTTACTCTAATTCAGTTTTAATAAACTTTCTCATCTGCTCGTTGAAAGAACCACTCCTCTTTTGTGCAGCTTTACAGTCATCAATTGAAAGATTTGCTTCCTTAATTATTCCTGCTGCAATAACAGGCATATCTCTGACTACTACAATATGCTGAACGGCAAACCAAATACCATCAATAAATTCATTATTCATTGGGGTCATATCTGTTTTGTTACTCGTTAAATGACTACCATCACATTCCTTTTTATAACAAATATAGTATCCGTTATATAGTATGTGATTGCTTTCCTTTCAGCATCTCTCAACAAGTCCTTTTTTAAGATTTGATAGTAGGAGTTGGTACACTCTGCGTAAACCATGACCTCCCGTACCCTTTTCAAATCATCCAAAAAAGACTGCGGATTATGCTTCTTTATCAACTTTGTTCTCATTTTCTTTTTTATATTTCATTTCAAATACTTTTTTTACAGTATCGCAGATAATAGCCACTATAGGTATTGCACAAACAAGCACACAGCTAATCCCTCCCCAATCCATTGTTCTATATTCATATTTATTCGATTACATTACAAAACATACACAACTATATGCTCCACTTTCAGGTATTCCCCCGAAGTCAACCCTGATACACAATTCTCCACAAATGACAAATGGCTTATCGCTCATCACCTTGCCATAGGCACCAAAATGTTCGTGAAAAACCTCTGAACCCGGTTTCATCGAGTCCAGTGCCTTTTTCATTTTCTCGGAGGTATAAACGGTTATCCATCTGTTGGAATAATTGTAATAAAGCAGTCCGGTACCGAGAGAATTGCACATCTTCAATACGGTTTCTTCCACTTGCTGCCTGCTAAAGACAACGCTGGTCTGCAGCTTCTGCACCTTAACGTCCGGAAACTTCTTTTTAAATGTTGTTTTAGTAACCATGATTCTTGTTATTAGATTGTTATAACTCTTTAAATTCCTGCTCCATCCGGCACTTCCTCACATAAAGTCCATCAATAATGTACTGGGTACAATATTTCGGTAGGGGGATGGCAACAATGTCACGAGTACCCCTATCGGCATCGCGATACACACAGCATTCCCTGCTGCTTTTCAGGATTGAATCAAGCAGGGAATCACACTTTGCAATCTCTTCCTTGAGGGCTTTTGCCCTCTCAAACGACTCATTGTTCATATTATCTTAAAAATAATGGTGTGATGTACATGGGGGTGGAAATTTTTGCTTGGTAGAATACCCCATCAGCTCCAGGTTAAAGATGTCCTCTCCGATTTCTTTCCACGCCGAATATACACCATATATACATTCGCGCGCATAGAAGGGAGGCTTGTAGGGGTCGCATACACAGATTATCTGTACATGTGATTTTCTGTTGTATGATACCAGTTTCGTCCTGGAACTGTCGAATAAATCTCCGACGACATGTTGCCCGGGCCGGATATTGTAACAGTAACTGTTGTCCTGATACACGTCAAGGGTCTTCCAAGGATATGTCGGGAAATCTGTCATTTTCATATCTCTCATATTACCGCATATTAGATAGATACCCAATTGCAAATCCTATTATCCCAATATTTATCATCAAAACGATAATATCAAAGAGAAAGAGGCATCGGTAAGAGCCGGATGCTTTCCGCATTGCCCAGACACATAATATCAAGGCGGCTACCAATGCAATCAAAGATGTCCATAAAAAAACAATCACATTACTCATCACTGTCCTATTTTTGCAAATTCATCTATCTTATCCGCCAAAGTATAATAGCCCATCACCTTTTCATAGGATACGATACAGACAATGCTGTCGCTGTCATGCTCCACAAGAATAGTCCACTGTCCGTCCCTACCGCTGTCATGTACATCAAGCCGAACCGGACGGCTGCGCGGGTATTTCTCATTCATAATCTTAATCTGGTGCTCGATGTCACACTTCAGTGCATCCAGGGAACATTCGTCAGCAATCAGATGTCTGTCGAACTGTTGCACGTATATCTGTAATGCCCTGCCTTTTTTGTTGACATTGGCATAAGTCTTGATGTTATCAATAAAGTATCTCATAGCATTCAGATTTTATGATTTTACCAAGTATTGCTCCATAAGTTCGGGGATATCTTCTATCATCTTCAGCATGCACTCATGTGGTGCATCAAGCAAGGAAATGGTAAGGCTACTGAGGTCCTGGTCTATCTGCCGCACTTCATCTACCTGCAGATAATCCAGCGCATCAATGGCATCAACGAAAGGAAGATGGCTTTTGAGCGCAAATCCGCAATTACATATCACTCTGCCCGAAACCGTCGGGCGTGGAATCCACATCCGGAACTTTCCGTCAGGAGTGGAAATGGAGGAAAAACCTTTGTTGCTATTCATATATTCTGTTTATTAAGTTAGTAAATCATCGTCTCATATAGGGGAATCGAACCCCAGTCGCGGCAAATCTTAAGTATACCGCTACCATTTGAATGTAGTATGAGGGGCTGAACTATCTTCGCAGACCGTCACAGCCATAGAATACACATTAAACACAGATGGCACACCTCACGGTGGGCTTATTTCATTTGATTCCGGTGCCAGTAAGAAACCATCTCAGCGACATTGCGAACTCTGATTTTCGCTTTAATATTCTCCCGATGGCGGTTTACCGTACAAGGCGAGATATGCAGTTCTGCCGCAATATCATCCGTCTGGCAGTTGGAGGCTATGAGTCGTAACACCTCCATCTCGCGGTCTGTCAATGTTGTATCAAGCTCCGGTCTGCATATCACCCCTTCATGTTCACATTCACCACGTAACGGGCATTTGACCTCCTCGAATACAAACTGCCCATCCTTGTTAATGTCAAGATTGTACTGGTCATACTCTCCGAAATTGCATCGGATGAAACGATGAACTACCCGGAATTCATAATGCCAACGATTCATGGTGCTGGCTGAATAGAGCTTCATCAGCCGGGCGTGCGCCTTGGGGTATCGGTCGCGGATGATGGCAAGCATGTGCTCGATGGTCGGGCGGTTGTTTTCACAAAGCACAACCGCCGGCTGCCCGAACTCCTTCATCATCACGTCGCCTTCGGGGGTGTTGTAGAATTCGATGTTACGAATGTCGGTTACCATAATTTAAGAACATTCTGTGAAACTACTATCGCAGTTGTTTGATCGGATATTGGCAAGTTTAAGACCTTATACAGAAACTCTTCATCAAAGCCATTAGCTTCTTCAAACACAATATACTCATATTGCTCCTCTTGCATTTTATTTATAATAGTAGCAATCTGCTCAGATGGAGTAAAAACAATCGTTTTCTTTCCTTCTGTTATTTTGCGCACAGCATTAGTTTTGCCTGAACCTTGGCCGCCCTGAATAAATAGTTTTTTCATAATTAGTTCTTTTTATTGTTTGGAAACAGTTCCTCTACACTCATGCCGAGATATTCGGCGATAACCTTTTGCTTGATGGGTGTTGGCGGATTTTCGCCATTAACCCATTTATACACTGCAGCCGGAGTGGAACACGTGATTTCTGCCAGCTTCTTGATCGTTTCTATCTGCTGGTTAGGTAAACTTTTGATATAGTCTGTAAATACCATAATTGATAAATATTTAAAGTTTTCTATTGTTTAAATGCTGGTTTTGCATAACTTAGCTACGTGAATTAATTAAAACAGTGCAAATATATTGGATAATTCTAATATACACAAGCATTGTTATTAGAAAAATTCAATATGGACGAAACTTTTATTCAAAGACTTGATAAGTATATGGAATATGCCTCATTGAACGATAATAAAGTTACTGTTCAATGTGGATTAACAGTTGGATTAATCAATTCAGCCCGAAAACGCAATAAAAGTCTATCGGGAGATAATATTGGAAAAATCCTATATGTATATCAAGAGCTAAATGCACGCTGGCTTTTGACTGGTGAAGGTGAAATGCTTTGTACTCCTGAAGATTCTGCGGGAAATGCGAATTTTATCGCATATCTGAAAGAAGAAAAATCCAAGGTGGAACAGCAAAACCATGAGTTGAACATTCAGCTAAGGGAAGCTGTAGAAAAAAATGCTTTTCTAGAAGGGAGAATCAGTGAAATTAAAAAACATGTCCCAGAGGAAAGCAATGCAATATGTGCCATTGCAAGTGGGTCAGATTTGGAGAGGTAGAATATATAATCAATAAATATTAAACAAGTTATTATTTAATAGGTTAAATCATGATAGATTTTTTTAGAATAAACATGCCTTATGGTATGGTTAGAAATGACAAAGGAGAATGGTGCTTCTTTAATAGAGAATATACTTATTTAGGCTCAAAAGATAGTGGCAAAATACAAGACGATTCTCCGTTTTTTTGTCTATATGCTGATATTACAAATGAGTTTTTGGAGTCTTTGGCAGAAAAAGACTCAATAGAACGAAACGACAAAGGGGAAATCACAAGAATTTGGTTTTATAATGATAACACTACTCCAGCTCGTTCAGAAATCAACGATAATTTATGGAATATTTACATGAATAAAATTAAGAAATTGTGTAAACTTAAACGGTTGAACTCATAATATACATTAATAGACAATAATAGAAGAATATACAGTTATACAGTTTTGTACGCAACGGATTATCAACATCTTATTGTCAGTAGTGAAAATCCCGCTACCCCGACAGAAATTAATAAGCTACTGATTTTTCAGTAGCTTATTTTTGTATATACCCTCTTTCCCACTTATCCAAATAGCAGCGTAAAGCAACTCCCTTTTCCCACAGTAGACTGCACCGTGATATTCCCTCCATGCCGGTTCATCACTTGTTTACATAAACTGAGCCCGATGCCCGAACCGGAAGGCTTGGTGGTGAAGAACGGTACAAAAATCTTATCTTGCACTTCCGGCAGAATGCCTTCACCATTGTCACTGACAGTGATTAGGCATTGCCACGAGAGGGCGGGTAGCATCTTCACTTCTATCCGGGGATGCTCTTTCCTGCTACATGCCTCTTTGGCATTTTTAATCAGATTAATCAGTACTTGTTCTATCTGTGTCCGGTCTATCTGGAGTATGCGGTCGGCCTCCGGAAGCTCTATCCGGATATACTCTTCCGAAAACAGCTTCTGCAAATCCTGCAACAGCTCGCGGACGGCAACCGGACGACGGACGGGGGCGGGAAGTCTTGTCAGCTTCCGGTAATTCTCCACAAACTCCAACAACCCCTTACTACGGCGGTGGATAGTCTGCATTCCCTGCCGCATGACGGGATAGTTCTTTTCCGACATTTCCCGCTCGCTCAAGGTTTCGGAGAGGGAGATGATGGGAGTGATTGAATTCATTATTTCGTGCGTCAGCACACGTATCAGCTTTTGCCACGCTTCCATCTCATTGCGTTCCAGCACGCGGGTACGGAAATTCCTCATCGCTTCGGAAAGCTCGTCCACCATATCCTCCATAGACCGGTTCTTGTAGGGAGAACGGAATGACAGCATCATGTCGTCATAGCGCAGGCTCTCTGCCAGATGGCGCATCATGCGCACCTGCATCATCTGCAGGCGGTACAGATGAACGGCAATCGCCAGCAATATCAAAAAAGCCATCAGTGCACTGAACCACAGTCCGGCATCCACCAGCAGATAAACGCCGACCGAAAGGAAGGCTATGCCGATGATGTGCAGTACCACAATCAATGAATATCGTTTCATAAGCCCAGTTTTTCAAGTTTCCGGTACAAGGCGAAGCGAGTAATGCCCAAGTATTCGGCGGCACGGGTCACATTTCCTTCACTGAGCCGCATGGCACGTTCCACAGCCTGCCGTTCCAATTGCTCCAAGTTGAGGACTTCTTCTTCCTTCTTCTGACGGGAAACAGAAGCTTGGAACATAAAGTTCTCCGGACGAAGCAGAGAACCGTCTCCCAATATGACAGCACGTTCCACTGTATGCTGCAACGCACGTACATTCCCCGGCCAGGCATATTTCAACAACTTGTTTTTCGCCTCCCGGGTCAGCCCGCGCATCTCTTTCTGATATTTGCGGGCATACCGTTGCAGGAAATACTCTGCCAGCAGGAGGATGTCGTTTCCGCGTTCCCGCAGAGGTGGAATATGCAACTCGATGGTGTTGATGCGATACAGCAGGTCTTGGCGGAAGTCTCCTTCGTCCACCAGCCGACGGATGTCTGCATTGGTGGCGCAGATGAGCCGCACATCAATGGGCGTAGCCTGCGTACTTCCCAAACGACTGATACAACGCTTTTCGATGGCAGTCAGCAATTTGGCCTGCATGGGCAGGGAAAGGTTACCTATCTCGTCCAGAAAAAGCGTACCGCCGGTTGCCACTTCCATACGTCCAGCTTTCGCTTTCCGTGCATCGGTGAAGGCGCCTTTCTCGTAGCCGAACAACTCGCTTTCGAACAACTGTTCGGGAATACTGCCGAGGTCTATCGTGACAAACGGCTTTCCATAGCGGGGAGAATTGCGGTACAGCAGGCGGGCAATCACATCCTTTCCGGTTCCATTCTCACCCAATATAAGTATGTTGGCATCCGTATCGCGCAACTTCTCCACTGTAGAGAAGACTTGCTGCATGACAAGAGAATCACCGATAATAACCTCTTCGGAGCCTCCCGCTGTGGCATTGCTCAGAACTTCCACCTGCTCCTTCAGCAGATTTATCTCGGTCCGCGAACGACGCAGCTTCATGCCCGAAGAAAGGGTCGCCAACAATTTTTCCTTCTCCCACGGCTTGGGAATGAAATCCGTAGCCCCCGCTTTGATGGCACGCACTGCCTTGTCCGTATCCGCGTAGGCAGTCATGAAGATGACCACTGCTTGCGGGTCGATACTCAGAATCTGCTTCAAGCTGTCGAAACCTTCCTGACCACTGATGGCATCACGGCTGAAATTCATATCCAGCAGAATAATGTCCGGACGGAAAGTGGTCATAAAATGCTCGATGCGGTCGGGAGTCACTGCCACTTTTATCTTCTCGGCGTAGGGTTCGAGAAGAAGGTTCAGCGCAAAAAGGACATCCTCGTTATCATCTACAATCAATATTTTACCAAACTGCTCCATATCTGTTTTCTTTTCGTGCAGGCAAGGCCTACACAATCCCACATCTCTTGTACGGGCAAAGATAAGTATAATATCCATGTGTTGTGCGTGCATTATCGCACTATTTTTGTGCGCAACTGCACACGTTTGGAAAGCTTCGAACCACAACAAACACTTATAATACAACAACTTATACTTATGGCATAGAATTTGAACTTTATAGAGTAAAGAAAACAACTATGCACCGGAATATATTTTTATTGCTTATTACATTCAGTCTGATGTCGAGTGCCGTTGCTCAAGAGCACACGCTGGAGCTGACTTTGGAAGAAACCATCGAGCAGGCCCGCCAGCAGTCGCCCGACGCCCAAAATGCCCGCCATAGCTTCCGTTCCGCTTATTGGAACTACAAATACTACTGTGCCAACTACCTGCCGACGCTCAAGCTTACTTCCAATCCCTATCTGGACCGTGCTATCAACAAGGTGACCCAAAGCGATGGCAACGTCAAGTTCATAGAGCAGAACCTGCTGAGCACTGACCTGACACTGAGCCTGACACAAAACGTGCCGTGGACCGGAGGAACCTTTTTCATTGAAACGGCTGCGCAGCGCCTCGACCTTTTCAGCAGTGACACCTATTCCTGGCAGACTTCACCCGTCAACATCGGATACAGCCAGTCCTTGTTTGGCTACAACAGCCTGAAGTGGGACCGGCGCATCGAACCTATCCGTTATCGCGAAGCCAAGAAAACCTACGTAGAAACCCTTGAGCTTGTTGCCGCCAATGCCACAGAGAAGTTCTTCAACCTGGCCAAAGCACAAAGCAACTACGAAATAGCCAACGCCAACTACGCCAATGCCGACACCTTGTATATATATGCGCAAGGACGATATAACATCGGCACCATCAGCGAAAACGAAATGTTGCAGCTCGAACTCAACAAACTGACCGAAGAAACCAACTGCATGAATGCCCGCATCGAAGTGGAAAACTGCATGCAGGAACTCCGTTCCTACCTCGGCATCCAAGAAGACCTCCTTATAAAGGTGAGAATAGACAACCGCGTGCCCGACCTGCACATCGACCTGGATGCCGCGCTGATGCTTGCCAACGAAAACAGTCCGGAGATACAGAACATGCTACGCCGCAAGGTGGAAAGCGAGAGTGCCGTGTCGCGCGCCAAGGCCAATGCCGGACTGAAGGCAGACATCTACCTGCGCTTCGGCTTGACACAAACTGCCGACAAGCTGAAAGATGCCTACCGGAATCCACTGGACCAGCAGTACGTCAGCTTGGGCATTACCCTCCCAATCCTGGACTGGGGGCGCGGAAGGGGACAAGTACGCGTGGCCCGTTCCAACCGAGACCTTGTCTACACGCAGGTAGAGCAAGACAAGACGGATTTCGACTTGAACGTACGGAAACTCGTAAAGCAATTCAACCTGCAGGCGCAACGGGTAAACATAGCCGCCCGCACGGACCATACAGCCCAACGACGCGCCGAAGTAGCCCGAAAACTCTATCTGCTCGGCAAGTCCTCGGTACTCGACCTCAATGTATCCATCACGGAAAAAGATACGGCCCGGAGAAGCTATATAACGGCTTTGTACAACTATTGGAGTTTGTACTATGCACTGAGAAGCATCACGCTATATGACTTTGAAAAAGAGAGGCCACTGGCAGAAGACTTGGAAAGGGTTACTAATGAAGAATCTATACAGTAATAGAATCGTGGAATAGTTTTAGTAAAAGCTGGCCGGAGATTTACTAAAACTCCGGTGACGATTTACTAAATCTCCGGTAAAGTTTTAGTAAAACTCGGAACCCTTATTCAGAAGTACTTCTGAAGGGGGTATCTGAAAAGTAAAAAAAGAGTATATAAAATATTGCATTATGGATATAAAACTTGAAAAGAAACCCTGGTACATCCGTTACCGCTACTATCTGGCGGGAGGCGTTGCCTTCCTTGCCTTCCTGATTTATGTAGTCACCCTTTCGCTGGGTCCCAGCAAACTGCGTATCGAGCAAGACAACATACAGATAGCCGAAGTCAAGAACGGCAAATTTATGGAATATGTAGATGTGGAGGGAGTGATTCAGCCCATCCTTACCATCAAGGTCAATGCACGTGAAGCCGGAAGCGTGGAATGCATCATAGGAGAGGAGGGGAGCCTGCTCCGGCAAGGAGATACCATCCTCGTCATGGAAAACCCCGACCTGCTGCGCAGTATCGAAGACCAGCGCGACGACTGGGAAAAGCAGCTTATCACCTACCGCGAAAAAGAAATTGAAATGGAGCAGAAAAGCCTGAACCTGCAACAACAAGCCCTGCAGACCGATTATGACCTCAACCGCCTGCGCAAGAGTTTTGCCCTTGACAAGGAGGAGTACCGCATGGGCATCAAGAGCAAGGCGCAGCTCGAAGTTTCCGAGGACGAATACAACTATAAAGTGAAAAATGCCCATCTTCAAAGGGAAAGCCTCCGTCATGACTCTGCCGTCACCGTCATCCGCAAAGACCTCATCAGGAACGACCGCGAACGGGAACGGAAGAAGTATGAACGCGCCTGCGAACGGCTCGGCAACCTGGTGGTGAAAGCTCCCGTCGCCGGCCAGCTCAGTTTTGTCAAGGTGACTCCGGGACAGCAGGTCGCTTCCGGTGAAAGCATTGCGGAAATCAAGGTGCTGGACCAATATAAAGTGCATACTTCCCTGAGCGAATACTACATCGACCGCATTATCACCGGATTGCCTGCCACCATCAATTATCAGGGAAGAAAATACCCGTTGCGCATCACGAAAGTGGTTCCCGAAGTCAAAGACCGCACGTTCGACGTAGACCTCGTCTTCACCGGTGACATGCCCGACAACGTACGTGTAGGCAAAAGCTTCCGGGTACAGATAGAACTCGGCCAGCCGGAGGAGGCGCTCGTCATTCCGCGCGGCAACTTCTACCAGAGTACCGGAGGACAATGGATTTACAAACTGAACGCCGCAAAGACAAAAGCCGTGCGCGTGCCGCTTGGCATCGGTCGCCAAAATCCGCAACAATACGAGATTACGGAAGGTTTGCAGCCCGGAGATTGGGTAATTACAACGGGATATGATACCTTTGGCGAGGCGGAAGAATTGATAATGAAATAAAACTACGCACTATGAGACAAATAATCTTAGCCATCAATGCATTGCTGAAATTCAAAGCATACACCCTTATCAATGTATTGGGACTGGCGTGCAGTTTGGCTTGCGTACTCACCGTAGCCCGATATATCCACCAAGAAAATACAGTGAACCAATGCTTTCCCGAATATAAACGCATTTGCCTGATAAAAACCTCTACCAGCAGTGGTGAGAACTTCTTGGGAGGCTACCGGTCGGGATTGGAAAAGGATCCTGCCGTAGAACAATTTACGGTGATTTATCAAATATCGGATATGCCCGTTCTGTTCGGTGAACAAGAAATTGCAGCGAACGCTTTTTCTGTAGACAGCACCTTCTTCAAAATCTTTCCATATAGGGTGATTGCCGGAAGCGGAAGAATAGTCCGCTCGAGGGATGTTGTCATCACCCGTTCTTTTTGGAAGAAGAAGCTGGGAGGGAAGAATGCCATAGGCGCTACTTTCAAAAACACAAAAGGGAATAAATTCACTATTATAGGAGTGGTGGACGACCCCGATACCAAGACATCATGGATGCCGGATATATTTATGTCGGATGAACTGGATGAATTCCTTTTTTTCGACCCTATATACGCCATGCTGATGGCACCGGATACAGACATTGCACTGCTGAATAAAAAGTATTCAAAAGAACACCCCCGCAGCAAATGGAGAACTTATGAGACAGTACGCTATCAGTATTTGCCTTTGAAAGATTTATATTACGATAAAGACCACGGAAAAGAAAACAAGAACTATCAATATGGCAACCAAAGCTATGTCCGGGTATTGATGGTAGTAGCCTTCCTGGTAGGTATCATAGGGCTGCTGAACTTCATCAACATCTACACTGTCATCATGTCCAAGCGGTCAAGAGAGTTTGGGGTGAAAAAAGTGTTCGGTGCAGGCAGGACAGACATTTTCCTGCAAATATATGCCGAGAACATCTTATTGACGGGACTGGCATTACTCCTTTGCTGGGCTTTAATAGAAATAACCAGGTTTTTCTTTTTCCATGAACTTTATATACCTACCACAACAGACTCCGGCTTTGACCGGAAGGTCTCTGCCATCGTACTTTTAGGATTGCCATTGCTGACTACTGTTTATCCGTTCTTGAAATACACATGTAGCAGACCCGTCAACTCCATACGCGAGCTGGCATCTTCACGCTTTTCCACACGGTCACGCATGATATTACTGTGTTTTCAATATGTCGTAACCATCTTTATAATAACCGTTTCTCTATTCTTTGTACGGCAGTTGGAGTATATGCTCTGCGCCGACCTCGGTTTCCGCTCGCACGATGTGATAACTTGCCGGATGTATGTCGATAAATTGGGCTTATATAAAACAACTAAAGAGGAGGGATTGGATGAAGGAAAAAGACAATATATAAGTAATGCTTTGGTCAATAAACGAATGAGTGAAAGCACTCTGTTTGAGCATTGGAGCAGAGGAAACGACTTGCTGTTCACCGACTTCCGTTTTGACAGTTTTGCGCTCAACAGAGCCGAAAACGGTTTCCATCCGGCATTATCTGCACATTTAACGACCCACTCCATGGCAATATACGATTTTCAACTTGTAGAGGGGCGCCTATGGAACGACTCCATAGATGAAGCGTTCACCAAAAACAGTTTCAAGGTAATTATCAACGAAACCGCTAAAAGAGTCTATGGAATAAAAGACATCACCAAAGACAAGCTGCAACCTGAAGAACCACACTACGCCTCAAGCAGCTTACCGGATTTCTACAATCCACCTTGCGAGATAGTAGGGGTCATAAAGGATTTCAATGTTCGGCACCTTTCACAATCCATCCAACCGGTTGTCATCTATTATCACGATGCAAGCATAGGCGGAATTTATACTGTTACAGCCTCGTATAAGCACGAGAATAAAGCCAAAGTCATTGATTTCCTGCGCCGCTTATACGAAGAATCTACGGGAAGAACCGACTTTGAATATACGCTGATAGAAGATGAACTCCAAAAGATGTATCGTGAAGACCGTCAAGTGGTGAACATTTATACGCTCTTTGCCGGAATAGCCATTTTCATCTCTTCATTGGGATTATTGTCAATATCCTTGTTCGATATTCGGCAACGTTACCGTGAGATAGGTTTACGCAAAGTGAACGGTGCGCAAGCAAAGGATATTTACCCCTTACTCATTAAAAAGTATCTCTCGGTCATGGGAGTCGCCACTTTGCTATCCATACCCTTGTCATGGATTGCCATTACCCTCTATTTGCAGGATTTTGCCCACAAAGCCCCTTTGACATTCGACTTGTTTGCCGTAGCAGTAGCCATAACAACTGCCATCTCCTTGTTGACTATTATTAGGCAAATCAGCAAGGCTGCCAACATCAATCCGGCAAGCATTATGAAAAACGAATAAAAGACACGAATATGAAACTCATACTATTATATATCCGAACATTAAGTAGGTTTAAAGTATATACGGTAATCAATATTATCGGACTGGCACTGAGCTTGGCTTGTGTCATTATTATATTCCGCTACGTGAAGCAGGAAAATGATGTAGATTGTTATAGTCCCAACAAAGACCGGATAGGCATCATGGTGCAGGAATACAAAGATGACAACAATAAAACGGCAGTTATCGGAGGTCCCCTCGAAGATGCAGACATAGAAGCGATGTCCACTTTCGTATGGTTCAATAAAGACTATATCATAAAGGAAGAAAAACATATTGATGTAGAAACGATTGTAGTAGACAGCTTGTTTCTAATAGTGACTGATTTTCCCATGAAATATGGAAAAGCCGAATCATGGGCGGCGTCTCCACAAACCGCCTTTATCACAGAAGAGCTGAGTGAGAAACTATTCGGGAACATAAATCCTATCGGCAAAACCATTGAATACTCTACCGGTGACCCTCTTACGGTGACCGGAGTTATCGGCAAAGACAGAGGGAAACGCTCGCTTCATTTCGACTTGCTTGTTCCTGAAACATTGCAGAAGGATTGGGAGTTCCGTTTCCCGATGAAAATGGCATTAATTCATAAAGGGGCTTCCTTTACGAAGATAAATGCAC
>NZ_JBCNZM010000046.1:18504-31918 GCF_040227615.1 Bacteroides sp. RTP31139st1_H2_RTP31139_211217
TGCACGGCATGCAGCGTTCCGGCAATCTCCACGTGCTGCGGATGTTGAATTCAGGTATCAACTGCTTCCCATGCGTGAAGTGTATTTTCATCCAGCCATTGATGTTTGGCAGGACATGCTGCAAAGGGGGAATTTACCACAGCTACATCTATTGGCACTTGTTGCTGTACTAATTTTAATTGTAGGCATCTTCAATTTTATGAGTCTTTATACGGTTGTATTATTGAAACGAAGCAAAGAATTCAGACTAAAGAAGGTTTTTGGAAACAATTCAGCACAGCTATTCTCCCAACTATATATCGAGAATTTATGTCTGACACTTGTATCATTATTTATAGCCTGGTTCCTTGTCGAGATTTCCGTCTTTCCCTTAAATAACTATTTTGATGTCATTCAACAACCTAATGGTATATTTGACATAGGAATAACCATAGCTATCCTGATTTTACAGCCATTGACAGCTTCAATCTATCCGTTTTTTAAATTCAAATACAACACGCCTATCCATTCATTACGGAAAATAGGCAGTGGTGAAAAATCGTCTGTTGTAAGAAACCTCTATCTGAGTATTCAGTATATCGTGGCATTCATTCTAATAGTTGTTTCCATGTTCTTCGCCAAACAACTGTATGAAATGACTCATATAGATTTAGGCTATGACACAGACTCTATCGTTAAAGTCCATTTTGAACGCTATGAACGCAAACAGCCTACCACTGAAGCAGAATATCTGAAACAGACCTCCTTGCGCAAAGCCTCCAAAGAAAATATATCCACTGCAATGAATGCCTCTCCTTTATTCACGGCATGGAATTACTCTTTATCCCCTTATGAATATTTCACAGAATCTCCGGTACTTTTCCGTAAGCTCGGAGAAGCCAATTTCAAACAATTGTATTGCATTCCCATAACAGAAGAAGAAATAAGATTTCATGGCTTCCGTTTATCCCAGGGACGTTTATGGGATGCCGACATCGACCATGAAGGTGAAGCAAAACTGATTCTCAATCAAAAAGCCATGCAACTCTTCGGACTCGAAAGCGCAATCAATGCCCGGCTGGAACCCCAACAACCTTTATGGCCGCGTAGGGATTTGAGCCCTTATCAGATTATAGGTATCGTCGAAGATTTTTATTGCGGACATTTATCCCAACCGGTTCTTCCTATAGCTTTTATATACGGTGAAACATATCTTTCACAAATTCCTTTGCAAGCTAAAATTGCTCCAGGACATCAAAAAGATGCCGTTGCCTTCCTGGAAAACCTACACAACGACAATGCTGATGGAGCCTTCAATTATACTTTTGCAAAACAGGAAGTTGAGAATCTCTATAAGTCAGACAAGCAAATAACTATTACCTATTCCTTTTTCGCCTTTATGGCCATTCTAATATCCTCAATAGCTTTGTTTGGATTGTCCTTATTTGACATACAACAAAGATACCGGGAAATAGCTATACGAAAAGTACATGGCGCTACACATAAGGAAATTTTATTGTTATTACTCAAAAAATACATTATCATATTAGCAATGTCATTTTTGATTGCCATTTCTATATCTTATTGGGGAATAACCATTTATCTGAAAGATTTTGCCTACAAAGCCAACATCAGCAGTTGGTTGTTCATTATTGCAGCAATCATCATATCATTAATTTCCATATTAACATTGGTTTATCAAGTAAAAAAGGCTGCACGACAGAATCCGGCGGAAGTAATCAAAAGCGAATAATACAATAATGATACTATTATGATAAGACATTATATTAAAACAGCATTCAGAAACCTATTAAAGTACAAGGCACAGAATATCATCTCTATCATCGGACTGTCGGTAGGTATACTTTGTTTTAGTATCTGCCTATATTGCAGCCGCTATATAAATTCTACCGACAAGTGCTTTACCCACTGGGAACGCATTGCAGACATAAACCTATACACTCCAGCAGAAGAACCTTATTCCGGAACTCCCGCTACGTTGTTTGAGAGTCTGCGCCAATTGCAATTCCAAGAAGTAGAAGCATTTACTTTTGTTGCCTATCCCCGCCCACGTAGCTACAATGTGGAAACTATCGACAAGGAAGAACTGCCTTACGAAGATTTATATGCTATGGAAGTAGATACAGCCTACCATAGCGTGTTCACCCCGGAAGTATTACAAGGTTCATGGGCTGTAGCATCGCAAACTCCCAATGCCGTGATACTGACACGCTCTCTGGCACACAAAATATTTGGTCTCGGAGAGAATCCGATAGGAAAGCGAATGACCTTAGCACAACGGCTTTTCTCTTCACCTGATACCACACCACGAACAGGAGGTACCATCTATACCATACAAGCGATAATAGAAGATATTCCATTGAATACCAGCCTTAGCTTTCTCCAAAAGATTGATATGTTAATCTTGAACGACAGCGAAGGACTTATACAATTCGATGGACGAGACAGTATGACCGGTGGACTTACTTTTGCTCTTCTTCGTCCGGGCAAAACATCCGCGCAACTTGAAGCCAGTTTCCGTGCAATGGACTTGAAGCACACAATATTCAATGAGAAAAATACCGTATCAGCCTCGAATTTCGGAAAACTTTTTCGGGAGAAATCCGTTGCCCCTTACTTTGCCGGAATCACATTCATTGTCGGCCTTTTGATTCTACTGACTGGTCTACTCAACTTTTTTCATTTTTTGACGGGGAGTTATCTGAACCGTTCGCACGAGTTCGGCATTCGTAAAGTGAATGGAAGTAATGGCAACAAACTATTTTGGTTACTTTTTACCCAAGCCATTATCATTTCGTTCATAGCCTTCTTATTGACTTTCTGTCTGATAGAAATATTTACCCCTTACCTTTCATTCTCTTTATTTGATTTCACATTAGTCATTGAACGGGACCTATTATTGATACAGACAATAGAATATATGGCAGGCGTTATTTTACTATGCTTATTACTCTGCTTGTTTACCGTATGGAGGATGAAGCATGCCTCCATCCAGTCAAGTATTTACAAGAACAAATCCAAACGCCACAAACAGAAGATACGAAATTGTCTTTTGGGTATCCAATTTTTCATCTGTTGGTTATTCATAGTCTTTACAGTCGCTTTATATTTGCAGGCTAACAAGACCGGTTCCACACTGTTCAACACACTGACAGAAAAAGAAAAGTCCGAAATCATCAGTATTCCTATGGATTACCGTTTTATGAAAAATGACGAAAAGCTTGCTCTCATAGAGCGCATCAGTCAACATCCGGATATAAAAGATAAAATGCTGACAGATATTAATTATCTGAAAGGTATTTCGGGAACAAGCATGCAGACAGAAAAAGATAACCGGGAAAGTAGCCTTGAAGTCAATATAATGAATGTTCCTAATAACTTTTTCGAGTTTATGAATATCCCCATTCTCTCCGGGCATGTCCTGAAGACAAATAGTGACATGGTAGCAGACCGTAAATTGGTAGAACGTATAAAGAAGGATTTACTGGGAACCACCTTGTACAATTATCAAGATAGCTACACGGTATGCGGCATTTGTTCCGATTTTGTAGCCGACACTTACAATCAGAGCCAGGGCTTCGTCTTTCTGCCTTGTGATTTCAAATATTATGTAGGTCATTGCTATTTGAAGTGTGTACCCGGAAAAGCAGAAGAAGTAGAGGCTTTCGTTAAGAAAATGCTGGAAGAGAATCTTCCACCGAGTATACAATTACACATTTCGACCTTGCAGGAAGACATTCACCAAGCGCAAGCCATCGAGAACAAC
The DNA here is from genome assembly GCF_040227615.1 of Bacteroides sp. RTP31139st1_H2_RTP31139_211217. NCBI lineage: Bacteria > Pseudomonadati > Bacteroidota > Bacteroidia > Bacteroidales > Bacteroidaceae > Bacteroides > Bacteroides sp. RTP31139st1_H2_RTP31139_211217. Next base: position 22,271 of record NZ_JBCNZM010000046.1, read on the forward strand.
ATGAAAGGGATAATCTTATTCTTCTCATTTGTCAGCCTTATAATCACTTTATTAGGCGTCTATTCGGCAATCACACTGGATACGGAACGCAGACAAAAGGAAGTGGCAATCCGTAAAGTAAATGGTGCAGGATTGAAACAGATTATCATATTGTTTGCCCGTACGTATATTTATCAGCTTGTACTCTCGGCAACAATGGCATTTCCTTTATGTTATGCCATACTGCAGTTATGGAAAAACATGTATATCGTATTCTTTAATGATGGCCCGCTATTTTGGATTTCAATCTTCATAATCGTAGCTGTCATTACTACTCTGACTATTATTTTCCGTATTCTGAAAATAGCAAGGACAAATCCGGCAGAAGTCATTAAAAACGAATAAGAAAATATATTTACCTAAAGATTATGACCATACTTACAATCCTAAAAATAATTACCCGCAGTTGGTGGAGAAACAAAGTTTTCTTCTTCATTTCTATAGTCAGTCTGGCTATAGGGCTAGCATGTACAAACTTGCTGTTCACCTATTATGTACATGATTACAATATAGAGAGTGGCAATCGGGACAAGAACCGTATTTTCTGTCTGCGTCAGGATAATCCGATGCAGGACGGAAGCAAGGTGGCCTATGCTGATGCCAATATTCCCCCTATGCTGAAAGAAAAATATGCAGAAGTGGAAGACTACCTGCGTATCAATTCTCTGGTTCCACAATATTGTAAATATGGAGGGGAGATTTACCACGATATAACCTTTATATCTGCCGATACTACTTTGCAACATTTCTTCCACTATCATCCCATTGCCGGTAGTTTAAAGCAAGTATTGGAACAACCGGGCAAAGTAGCACTCAGTGAAGCTTTTGCACATAAACTGTTTGGAGATAAAAATCCATTAGGAGAATTGCTGGAAATAAAAACCATGACTGATACCCAAAGTTATGAAGTGGCAGCCATATTAAAGTCACGGTCACAATCATTGCTCCAATTCGACATGATTACCGGGAATAACAAAGACTTTTGGGGTGGAATGACGTTTCTGAAACTAATTCCAAATACCGATGCCCAACAGTTTACCGAAAAAATCAACCACGACAAAATTCCCACTTTGATTCCGGAAAAGACACAATATTACGTCGACCCTCTGTCCGACATCTACTTTACTACACCGGACTACGATACACAACAACCTCTGCCGTATATCAATCAAAGTAATGTGCAATTATTGTATATCAGCCTTGCTGCCGCCTTGTTGGTACTTATCATAGCCTGCTGCAACTATACCAACATGAGCCTGAGCCGTGTATTGCAACAGCTCAAAATGATACATGTGGAGAAACTGATGGGAAGCAGCTTGAAGGATATCCGCATCCAACTGTTTGGTGATGCATTCCTCACTGTGCTGCTGGCATTCGGATTATCTTTACTCATCATCAACGACTGTCTGTCTTTTTTCAATGGATTATTTGCATCCCATTTAAACGTACATTTCTTTTTCAGCCTACAGATGCTACCCTTGTTAGTGCTCTTTGTACTAGTTATGTCCATTGTCCCTGCCTGGTATATCAGCCATAGACTTTCACAACTCTCATTCAGCGAATACAAGACGCTTTACGGAGGTAAAAAGAAACAACGTTTCATAGCTTTGCTGATCATTCTTCAGTTTTCCATTTCTATAGGGCTGATATTCGCTACTCTCGTTGCCAATGAACAAATCAATCTCATCAAGGAACGGGCCTACTGTTACGAAAATCGGATTGAAATAGGAGATTTCAATGCCGCACCGGCTACAATACTTAAAGAAGAGCTGGAGAAACATGTACAAGGAATAGAGTCCATCGCCCTGTCACAAGGCTCCATATTGAATTCATGGATACGTGAGCTATCCATCAAACAAGCCGACGGTACGGAAAAAAGTTCCTACCTATTAATGCTGTATAGTGATGCCAATCTGGTAAAAACGATGGGGTTCAAACTCTTGTCCGGCAACGCTCCCGAACAACTGCAAAAACAATATGCCTATCCTGCACTGGTCAACGAAAGCTATGTCAGAATGCTGATTCCAGCAGGAATAAATGCCATTGGAAAACCTTTGAAAGAATTTGACCAGTCTGCCGATTCTTTATACATCATCGGCGGTGTATTAGAGGACTTCCCGTTCAGTTCATTGGAAAATGAAATTACCCCGGTCATACTTTACCTTCCACCTACAGAGAGAATGTCGGGTGCCAACTATCTGCAGATTAAGCTGATTGAAAGCAATAAACAAGAAACACTACATCAAATAGCCCAAATATGGGAAAAGATGAATGAAGGGGAGATATTTCAATACACAGACATGCACCAAGACTTTATGAAACGCAATGGTAAAGTCTTGTCTCTCTCCAAACTCCTTATCGCCTATTCTCTGATTGGCTTGATATTGACCTGCTTCGGCTTATTCGGCATTTCATGGTATGCCACTCGCCAGCGTATCCGCGAAATCAGCATTCGCAAGATTCATGGAGCAACATCCCGACAAATCGTGCTGTTGCTGAATAAACCATTCTGCCTGCAAATTCTGCTTGCATATATTCTAGCTGTCCCCATTGTCTATTGGCTCATGCACCATTGGCATGAACAGTTTGCCTATAAAGCCCCCTTCACCGTTATGGACTTTCTATTGCCACTATGTATTGTCTGGATAATATCTGCCGTCACAGTGTGTCTGCAAAGTTATTTGCTGAACAAAACAAATCCGATTGACTGCATCAAATCCGAGTAAGAAATAATATATTTATAACCCATAAAAACAAAGCATTATGATTAAGACAGTAAACTTACAGAAGATTTTCAAGACCGAGGAAGTACAGACTCTGGCTTTGAACGACGTAAACATTGAAGTGAAAGAAGGGGAGTTTGTTGCTATCATGGGACCTTCAGGCTGCGGAAAATCCACTTTACTGAATATCCTCGGTCTGTTGGACAATCCTACATCCGGAGAATATTACTTGAATGGGACGGAAGTATCCAAATATACAGAAGCCCAACGTACCAACTTGCGTAAAGGAGTCATCGGCTTTGTATTCCAAAGTTTCAACCTGATTGATGAGCTGAATGTATACGAAAACATCGAACTGCCGCTACTCTACATGGGCATTCCTGCCACCGAACGCAAGCGCCGGGTGGAAACCGCTATGGAGCGTATGGCAATCATGCACCGCAGCAAGCACTTCCCGCAACAATTGTCCGGCGGACAACAGCAACGCGTGGCAATCGCCCGTGCAGTCGTATCAAACCCTAAACTGATACTTGCCGATGAGCCTACCGGTAACCTCGATTCAAAGAACGGAAAAGAGGTAATGGAACTACTGAATGAACTGAATAAGGAAGGCACTACGATTGTCATGGTGACACACTCACAACATGATGCCGGATTTGCCGGACGTATCATCAATCTGTTTGACGGGCAGGTAGTGACGGAAGCTAACTTATAATTCACGCTTCTCCCGATTTATATGCAGGTTGCAATGTTTTTTCCATTGTAATCTGCATGTTTTTTTGGAAATAGCTTTCCTTTTTTTTGTTTCTGTCGTCCGAAATGCCTAATATTGCTACCAATAAACTTTTTACTTCCACATTTTAAATAACAGAAAATGAAAACATACACACCGTCCCCTTTGAACGCAGAAAATATCACTTTACCGGATAATTTGACGGAACTCACAGAAGCCATGGCACGCAATGTGCATGAAGTATGGGCTTTGGGAAGAGTGAAAGAAGGATGGAAATACGGAGAGACACGCAATGATGAATTAAAGACACATCCCGGACTTGTACCATACGAAGAGTTACCGGACTCAGAACGAGAATACGACCGGCAAACAGCCATACAGACACTGAAACTGATTATGAAACTGGGATTCGACATACAGAAGAAATAATAATCCAATATCTATTATAGTACTATGAGGACGAGTGAGAACAAGTATTATCCTATCCGGCACTGGTGGAAATTCGTGATTCCTGCCTTTATCATTCTCTTTCTGGTTGCAGCATTGATTGTGACATGCACTACATTCCAAAACCTTATTCAATTCTTTCCATCGCGTGGAATGACCTACCTGATGACACTCCATGCCATCATTTCCCTTAGCGTATGCATCTGTTTTTTTCTATGTATCAAGAGATTAATAGATGTATTCTCATTGAATCTGGAACAAGAAAGAAACATTCTTGCATCCTTGTATCAGGAAAAAGAAAAACGGGAGATTATCAATAACGATGAGAAAGAAATCAATAAACTGAAAGAGAATATCAGAAAAGAATTGAAACAAGAAACTGAAAAAAAGGAAACTGCCTAATGACAAAACAAATATGAATCTGCTAACAAGACTTTTTGCCCTTCATTTTGACCGCTCTTTTTCCGGAAAAGGATGGAGGCAGCTTGCTTGGCTTTTCGGAGTCATAGTAACTGTTTTCTTATTGATATATCTGGTAAGTTTTGCATTTATCTTTCCTGAGCCGTCTCTTGAAGAATGGACCGGTATTGATAAAGACGTACCTATGGGGCGTTTGCTTCAGTTGATTTGTCTGTTCATTGATCCGGGGAATATTGTGGAAGTACCACCTTATCTGCGTTGGTTCTCTCTATTGGTCGTAGTGCTGGGATTAATTTTGTTCTGCGGATTATTGATATCCGTAATCTCCAATATGCTGGAACGCAGAGTTGAGCGATATCGTGAAGGCGATATCGTTTACCCTTTGCAAAACCACATCGTCATTATCGGTTTTGACAACATGGTCCCCACTCTTATCCAGCAAATTTGCGATGACACACATTATGGGAATTGCCATATTCTGATTCAGAGTACCCAACCGGCACAAGAAATCCGTAGCAAAATCCATACGGAACTGGATGCCAAAAATGAAAAAAGAATTGTGGTGCTGCGTGCCCGGCGCGACTCTATCGAGGAGTTGGAAAAACTCTATACTACCAAAGCGCGCGAAGTATTCCTTATCGGAGAGAGGAACGAACATGACCATGACTCACTGAACATAGACTGCCTGAAAAAGATAGTTGACATTCATAAACGATGCAATAAATGTTCCCTCATACCATTCACCGTTCTTTTCGAATATCAGACTACTTTTGCCGCTTTCCAACTGACCGATTTGTCTGCCGAATGGAGAAAATATATAGAATTCCATCCCTTTAACTTCTACGAGGGCTGGGCCAAAAAGATATTGGTAAGCCGGCAATACGGAAAAGGGGAGAACTGTATTGAATATCCTCCTCTCGACCGTGAGGCAATAACCTATGAAAGCGAAAAGCATGTTCATCTTGTTATCATCGGTATGAGCCGTATGGGAGTGGCAATAGGAGTGGAAGCTGCCCATCTGTTGCATTTTCCAAACTTCTGCCGGGACAAGAACATAAAAAGTGTCATTACCTTCATTGATGAAAATGCCGACCGGGAAATGAATTTCTTTTGTGGACGATACCGCCATTATTTCGAGATATCGTCTACCCATTATTACGACATGAGCAAGGACGAAAGGCACGAGAGATTTGTCCTTCCCACCCGTTTTAAAGGAAAAGATGCAGACTTTCTGGATGTGGAATTCGAATTTATCAAAGGCCGTGCGGAAACTCCTGCCATCCAGAACCTAATTAAAGAATGGGTACATGACTCAGGCCAAGTATTGACGATTGCCGTCTGCCTCAATTATCCTCCTCAAAGCATGGCAATGGGATTATATCTGCCGGACGATGTATATGATGAAAACATCCCAGTTTTTGTCCGTCAGGAAACCTCCAGTGCACTGCTCAATATGCTTAACAGTAAAAAGAAAGATGAAGCGATTCATAAATATTCCCATGTTTTTCCTTTTGGAATGCTGGACAACTGTTACGACTTGGACAAAAAAAGCCGGAGGGAGGGACAAATCATCAATTATATATACGATTTCAAGAATAAATATGGAAATGTGCCTCAATCATGCCCACCTGACAATGAGCTGAAAGACTCATGGAACAAACTGTCCGTATCCCTTCAGTGGTCCAATTTGTACAGTGCATATTCCATTAGTCCCAAGCTACGCTCCATAGGCATTACGGATGGTTACGTGAAACTGGACAACGACCAGATAACATTGCTTGCCGAAGTCGAACATAACCGTTGGAACATGGAGAAGCTGCTGCTTGGCTTCCGTAAACCCACCGCCGAAGAAGAAGAGTTAATCTATGGCAGCAAGGAAATGGGAGACATCTTCAAAAAGAAACGCTTTGTGCATCCCGATATACGTCCGTATGATGAATTGAAGGAAAGCTCAAAAGCGTATGACAGATGTATCACAGCCGGCATTCCGCTAGTCGTAAACAACAACACATAGAAAGTAACCAACACTATATTATGAAAACATACCATGTATTTATAGCCTCTTCGCTGAGTTTTCAGAAAGAAAGGGATTTAATGGAAAAAGTCCTGACGGAAAGAAACAACAGCGAACTCAATATTGTAGTGCACCGGCACGAAAAAAATGGAGACAACGATTTAGCTAAAGGCGATACGCAGGAAATCATAAATTCAGAGATAAGGCAATGTGACGTCATCATCTTCTTCGCCGGAAACTGGATACGCTCCAAGACCATCGGAGAGTTTAATGTTGCCATCGAAAATGCATCCAACAAACATATCTATTTCTATCAGAATCCGACATTGGAATACACCCAGGAAGACTGGACAAACACTACTTTATGGAAAGACTTCTATGCGGAATACATGCAAAAGCACCTGGACGACGATACCGTTATCGAGCGGTATGAGAAGCAGTGCAATACGCTGGAGCAGCTAAGGGACGCGTTGGTCAAGGATCGTGAAAGTTTTCTCAATAATCCCTTTTGCGCAATCTCTTGCCATAAGATGGAGTATGATAAAATTATTCCCAACAGCCAAGCCAACCGTCGCAGAGGCAACCTGGACTACTATTTTATCCGTCCGGAAGTAGACAACAAACTTAAAGAGGAGTTTGACAGCACAAACAAGACAATCATCGTCACCGGTCAATCCACTTCGGGAAAGACTATTGCCGTTTGCCGAATGCTGAAAAAGCTCCCTCAGGAATATTATGTGGTCATTTTGAATGCCGATACGACCAAAGAACAGTTAGAACGGCTTTCTGTATCCCAATTCCAGCATGGCAAAAAAATTCTTCTACTGGACGATTTGCAGCTGTTGTTTTGGAAAGAAGAGAATGAAAAGCCGATACCCATTGACAGAGAATTACTTCGCAAGTTATCGGAAATCCTTCACATCGGCAATCCGGACTTCAAGGTTATTGCCACTACAAGCTATAGCTTCAAGGAAGTGAAATCCATGCTTACTTTCAATGAAATGGTTCCTCCGGCCATAGTCGAAGTGGGCATCAAACCTTTATCCTTCAAAAAAATAAATGAATATGCCCGCGAGCTCAGGACATACGGCTATCTTAAACTCCGACCCGAAGCCGGCATGACTATCGGTTCCTTGTTTTTCGACATAGACAGAATCAAGACCAGATATAACAACCAGTTCCAGAACAGCAATTTAAGCAACCTGCAGAAATCCATGCTTCGACAACTCTGCCACGCCATAAAATGTTTGTGGATGTGGAAAAAGAGAAGCCGCAATAAAATAGACCTATTGCTCGATTTCCTCAAATTCACCTATGAGAACAGTTACGAAAAGGCCGACAGAAGCACCATCTGTGAATTGGCAGGCAAAGTAGATGATTTGATTTATTATCAGGACATTGAAAAGGACACATTTGAAGTTGAAGACATCATAGTAACCCAGGTTTTCCAGTACTATAGCAGTGAACCGTCCGATGACCTACTGGCAACTGAAAAGAAAGCCATAAAGGGCATATTCCGCTATATCTACTACAAAGACAGACCGAACTTTTTCAAAAATACAACCAAGATCCTGCATCGGGTGAAAAACTGTTCGGTAAATGCCCCCGAACTCCAACAGTATATCATCAATGATGTTGTAAGCCGCATTTATAAAAACGAACAAACGCTATATACAAGTAAGGAACTGGGAACAAACCCGGAAGGCGTTTCCATTGATTGGGTGGACGCCTATATTGGCAATATAGCCAATTTTGCTCCTACCAATGCAGAGGCCATCCATATTTGGAAATTAACAAAAAAATATAATAGGAGAGAACTGAATGTGCTGCGGTGGCTCTTACCCAGACTGCAGACACAACAAGATAAGGACATTGTACACAAGGATTTGCTCAATGAACAAGGGCAAATGCAAGACAAGTATATAGAAAACTCGTATATTGAATTTCAGACAGAATTGGTACGGTTCCTCGACATGGACGAAGCCAAAGAAATATACCTCAACGCTTCCTTTATATACGAAGCTTCCCCAAGTGCCGATGATGACGACATAGATGATTTCTTCTCCGATTCTGCAGAGAGCGCCCATGGACAGGAAAGCAACAATGAGACTTATCTGACAGAACTGAAAGAGAAAAGAATACGTAATTTCGCCAGGCAGCTTATGCATAAAGCACAGACTCTGGCTGACATACACGACATCAAGAACTTCTTGCAGAAGAATGATAAAGGGGTAGTTCCCCACGACGATGCAGTCTTTTTCTTCAACTTTATTGCTCCCTATACCTGGCTGGAAGTTTTCAAAAGATTCAGCCAGCCGGAAGAGCTGGTTGCATTCTTCAACGAACTGACAGAACTGTCTGTCGACAAAAAAGAGGATACCAGTATGTTCCTGAACAAGACCGAAGTGTTGAATGGAGCACTCGAAAACATACCGTCCTCTTATGCCTATGATTTATGGAACCGTATGGGGAATAACTGTGATGGCTACTCATTGAACTTTATGCTCCAAAAGGCTAAAAATTTTGAGCAGGCCAAAGGAATCTTCAACACTTTTATGGAAAGGCTGGAGCAGCAAGAAGAAGAAAACAAGACCAAACTGAAAGTGGGTGAAATCTACCTGAACGACTTATTGGATACGACCTCCACTTATAGCGGGATTAAGGAATGCGAGGAACTGTTCCATAAATACCATTTACTGGAAGCAGACCAGTCTTTACTGGATTACCCGAGCCAGCACACACAAGGTATCCTATACCAACGCATGACCCTAAAGGAAATCAAGGCACATATGAAGAGACATCGTCCCCAAAACGGCGATGAATCTCGAAATATAAGAACAATCGTACAATTCATTCTGAAAATATCAAATTATGAAGAGGCGTATCAGGCACTGTTCGGAGAAACTCCCGATTGTATTACTCCGGAAGAGCAACAGATTTTGAATCATTCGCCCTACGTTGTCTCCGAAATGTTCAATAAGGTAAAGACTCCGGAAGAAGGAGGAGTCGCAAGGGATTTCTTCGAGAACCGGCTGGACAAGTCACTGCTCAATCATCCTGATGCCAATATCTTGAATATCATTATCAATAACCGGTTCATATATCCCTATTATGAACAAAAAGTGGACATGATAAAGCGGATGTCCGAAAAATACACCGTACAACAGAACAGTTATACACATAAACATTTACTCTATCACCTGACCAACCACACCCAAGATTCACTTCCTCCGGAAGAAATACAACTGATTATAAATGAGGACATAATGAAA
>NZ_JBCNZM010000047.1:0-12966 GCF_040227615.1 Bacteroides sp. RTP31139st1_H2_RTP31139_211217
CAAAGCGTAACGAACGCTCTATCAGCTAATTCGCTACGCTCTGCCCAAATTTACTTTTTCGCTATGTGTTTATTTTAATATGCAAAAAGATTCTATAATAAATCGACGGTTTTTCCGATTTTATCGACGGATTGGTCGATTTTTTTAGCTTCTTTGGTCTAAAAATTCTTGAAAAGCCAGTTTATAGCTGTCGCTTATCGGGATGTAGTTCTTTCCGAACACGATGCGACCACGGTCTATAATACGTATTTTATTCTTCTGAACAATGTAGGAACGGTGGACGCGCATGAAACGCGAGGCAGGCAGAAGTTCCTCCATTGCCTTCATGCTCATGAGAGACAGGATAGGCTTGGGAGAATCCTCCTCGTAGATTTTGAGATAGTCTTTCAGCCCCTCTATGTACAGAATTTTACTCAATTCGATTTGCACCAGCTTATACTCGCTTTTTACGAAGATGCTCTGAATCTCTTCCTTGGGCTGTTGCAGCAATTCAAACCATTGCACAGCCTTGTTGGCAGCCTGCAGAAAGTCGACGTAGGAGATGGGTTTCAGCAGGTAGTCCAGCGCATTGACTTTGTAGCCGTCTATGGCATACTGGTCGAAGGCGGTGGTAAAGACAATGCGGGTGCCGGAATCGACCATCTTCGAAAATTCCAGTCCGTTCAGTTCGGGCATCTGGATGTCGAGGAAAAGCAGGTCGATGTGCTTCTCGGGCAACTCCTTGATGGCTTGTACGGCACTGGAGTATTTACCGACCAACTCTAGAAACGGGGTCTTGTTGACGTAGCTTTCCAGCAACCCCAGGGCGAGGGGCTCGTCGTCTACAATGGCGCACTTCAGATTCATATCTTTATAATTAAAATAGATTTATACTCTTTCATGTCCTCACTCACTCCTTGCTGCCAGTCGTAATGACCGGGATAGGTCAGCTCCAGACGCTTGCGCACTTGTTCCAACCCGATGCCGCTTCCACTCTTGTCTGCCACGCTTTTGGGATGATAGCTGTTGGTTATTTCGCAATGTATCTCTCCGGGGCTTTCACTGAAGTGGATACGGATAAAGCTGGGTTCGGTGGGGGAGATGCCATGCTTGAAGGCATTCTCTATGAGGGAAATAAAGATGAGCGGAGCTATTTCAGTACGGCTGTCCGGTCGGACGTCTATCTTTGTTTCCACACGGACGTTGGCGGAGAGACGGATGCGCATCAGTTCGATGTAGTTGCGGATGAAGTCCATCTCCTTGTCCAGGGTGACGAAGTTCTGCTGATTGTCATACAGCACATGGCGCAGCAGTCGGCTCAGTTCCTGCACGGCAGTCTGTGCCTTGTCGGCATCGAAGGCGATGAGGGCGTAGATGTTATTCAGCGTATTGAGCAGGAAGTGCGGGTTGAGCTGGTTGCGCAGGTTCTTCAACTCGGCTTCCGTGCGGCTTTTCTCGGCTTCGCGGCGGGCGGCGTCCATCTGCGCCCAGCGGCGGCTCAGCTTGATGGCAGCGCTGAGGCCGGCGGTGAGAATCATGGTCGAGACGTCGCGCAAGATGAATATCCATTTGGGAGGCCCCATGTGCTGACCGTCATCATCGCCGCGCATATGGTTTTGGAATGTGTATTCTTGCCAAAGGTGGGCGCCGGTGGTAATGCAGATGATGAGCAGTGTGTTCAGCAGGAGATACTGCCGGATGCGTCCCTCGAACAAGTAGCGGGGAATGAGGAGGCAGTAGTTGATGTAGAATACAAGGAAGAATGAGAGGGTACTGCTGCTACCGTGGCGCAGATAGTCCGCAAGGCTGATATTGAAGCCGCTGCGTGTCATCATCAGAAAGGGGAAACCGATGACGATACCCCAGACAATGATGTGTATCAGGGTTTCGATGCCGCGGCGGCGTGGGTTAGGGAGCTGTTGTTTCATCATGATACAAAGATAGGAATTTTAGATGAATATTGTTAATATCCACCGCCTGCGAAGCAAATTTCTGTTCGCAGGTTGCGGATAAGCGTTTCCAGGTTGCGGATATGTATCCCAAGCTTGCGGATGTCTATCCCAAGGCTTGGGATAGAGATTATTCTTAGTTTCGCATAACTTTTTTCCCTATTGCCGGAAACTTTTTTCCTAATACTTAAGAACTATTTGGCTAACTTCCGGCAAGGGAGAAAAGGTTATTCGTAGCGTATGGCCTCTATCGGGTCGAGGTCCGCAGCTTTCTTGGCGGGATACCAACCGAAGAACACTCCGGTGACGGTACATACGGCGAAGGAGAGGAATACACTCCACGGCTGGATGAAGATGGGCCAGTGGGCAACGCTCTTCACTATCCAGCTGGCTCCGCATCCGATGATGACGCCGATGATGCCTCCGGTGATGCTGATGAGGATAGCTTCGATGAGGAACTGGCTCAAGATGTCGACACCGCGGGCGCCTACACTCATGCGCAGGCCGATTTCGCGCGTGCGTTCCGTCACCGATACGTACATGATGTTCATAATGCCGATGCCGCCCACTACGAGCGAAATGCCGGCTATGCAGGCAAGCAGCGTGGTCATCAGGTCGGTGGTGGAGTTCAGCATGGTGCTGAGTTCCTGCTGGCTGCGAATGGTGAAGTCGTCGTCGTCACTCTCCTTCAGCTTGTGGTTGCGGCGCAGTATCTCGGTGATTTCGTCGGTGGCATTGTCCGTCATGTCCTCGGTGAGGGCGGAGGCGAAGATGCCGCTAAGGTAGGTCTGTGCCAGCAGGCGTTTCATCACGGTGCTGTAAGGGGCAAGCACTACGTCGTCTTGGTCCATGCCCATGGAGTTGTAGCCTTTGGACTTCAGCACGCCCACCACGCGGAAGGGCACTTGGTTGAAGCGGATGATACGTCCCACGGGGTCCTCTCCTCCGGGAAAGAGGTTGTCTTGGATGGTCTTTCCGATGACGCACACCTTGGCAGAGGTCTGTATGTCGGCTTCGGTAAACATCTCGCCGTTCTCCACGCTGAGCTGCCGGATTTCGAGATAGTCCGTGCCCACGCCGCTCACGGAGGAGGGGTAGTTGTTGTTGCCCGCGATGAGCTGCCCGCTGGAGGAGACATTGGGGCTGACGGCAGCCAGGAAGTTGGTTTCGTTGCGCAGGGCTTCGTAGTCGGTCAGCTTCAAGGTCTGCATGGCGCTGGGGTCTTGGCGGACACCGCCGCGCATGTCGGCACCGGGGTGAATCATAATCATGTTGGAGCCCATCTCGGAGATTTGCGCCTGGATGCTTTTCTTCGAACCTTGTCCGATGGCAAGCATCGTGATGACGGACGCCACGCCGATGATGATGCCCAGCATGGTGAGGAATGCGCGCAGCTTGTTGTTGTTCAAGGCTCGCAAGGCTATTTTGAAAAGGTTTGTTCCGTTCATATCGTTTTAATGGAAAGTTTAAAATTAATCCCTAATCCTTAATCCCTTATCCCTCATTCCTCCTCCTGCTTAGGCAATGCTGCCAGGGCTTCGGCTGCATTCTGGATTTGGGTGTTGATGGTATCGTCCTTGATTTGTCCGTCGCGCAGCACGATGTTGCGGCTGCTGTACTGGGCTATTTCGGGGTTGTGGGTGACGAAGATGATGGTGCGTCCTTCGGCATGCAGCTTTTGGAACAGTACCAGAATCTCGAAAGAAGTACGGGTGTCCAGGTTACCCGTAGCTTCGTCTGCCAGGATAACGGCGGGATTGTTCACCAAGGCGCGGGCGATGGCTACGCGTTGCATCTGACCGCCGGACATCTGATTGGACTTATGTTCCAGTCGGTCGCCCAGCCCCACGGCTTGCAGGGCTTCGATGGCACGTCTCCGCCTTTCGGAAGCCGAGACGGAGGAGTTATACATCAGCGGTAGCTCCACATTTTCCACGGCAGTGGTTTTGGGCAGCAGGTTGTAACTCTGGAATACGAAGCCGATTTTACGGTTGCGTAGTACGGCGCGTTGAGGCTTGCTCATGGTGCGTACGGAGATACCGTCCAGCAGGTATTCGCCGCTGGTGGGCGTGTCCAGGCAGCCGAGGGTATTCAGCAAAGTAGACTTTCCGGAGCCCGATGTACCCATGATGGTGACAAACTCGCCTTCACGGATGGTGAACGAGACGCCGCGCAGGGCATGCACGGTTTCGTCCCCCACCTGGAAGTTGCGTTTGATATTTTGAAGTTCAATGACTGCTTTATTCATAATTCTTTTTTTGTATTATTTTCCGCTCTTCTTCTTACTTCCCGGAGGGCCAGGCATGAACGGACTCTTCTCACCTCCGGGAGCTTCCTGGCTCATGTCCGGAGCGCCGCTGCCGGGCATGCTGCCGATGGTGGCTTCGGTCACCACTACGGTACCTTCGTTAATGCCGCTGATAATTTCCGTGTTGACTCCGTTGGAGATACCTATCTTCACAGGATGGGCGGTAAAGGTGTTGCCTTCGCGGGTCCAGAGTTTATGTTCCCCTTCGCAATCCTTCACGATATCATTGTCGCCGATAAGCGGTTTTTCGGGGTTGAAGCGCAGGGCACGGGCAGGAGCGCACAGTACGTCTTTGCGGTCGAGGGTGAAGATGGTGACGTTGGCTGTCAGGCGTGGTTTCAGTTTCAGGTCCGGGTTGTGGGCGGAGATGACTACTTCGTAGGTCACAACCGTGCTGGTGCTGGTGCTCGACGTGCTGCTTGAGCTGGCATCTCCCAGACGAATTTGTGTGACCACTCCTTCGAACACGTCATTCGGGTAGGCGTCTACGGTAAACGTGGCGCGCTGTCCCTCTTCCACACCGCCTATGTCTGCTTCGTCCACGTCGGCCACAACCTGCATCTGCGTCAGGTCGGCAGCGATGGTGAACAGTGTCGGTGTCTCGAAGCCGGAAGCCACGGTCTGTCCTGCTTCCACGTCGCGGCTGATGACTACACCGTCGATGGGAGAGGTGATGGTGGCGTAGGAGAGGTTGCGTTCAGCCTTTGCCAGTGATGCCTGGCTGCTTTCGTAGTTGCTCTTGGCCTTCTCGTAGTTATAGACGGACTGCTCATAGTCCGTGGCGGCGATGAGCTGCTTTTCGTTCAGCGTCTTGTTGCGCTCGTAGAGTTTTTTCTGGTACTCGTATTCGGCCTTTGCACCGTTGTAGGCGGCGCGTTGCGAAGCGAGTTCGCTTTGCAGTGTCACGCGGTCCATCTCGGCAATGAGTTGGCCTTTGGTTACTACGGAATTGTAGTCTACATGAATCTTGTCGATGATACCGCTCACCTGGGTACCCACTTCCACTTCCGTCACCGGTTCGATGGTCCCCGTGGCGGTTACGGATTCGGAAATCTCGCCTTTATGGATGGTTGCTGTGGCGTAGGTCACCTTGTGCTTGGCCTTGGCACCACCGAAGAGCCATACGCCGCCGCCCACTATGATTACGGCAGCTACGGCAATGAGGATGATTCTTTTTTTGTTCATATATATAAGGTATTATAATTCGATTTTTTCTCCTTGATAAAACTTTAGTAGCTGCATATTCAGTATGGCCATGTATTTGGCTTGCAGTGTCTCCTGCTGTGCGCTGAGCAGATTGCTTTTCTCAGTCAGCAGTTCTACGGTATTCTTCATGCCCAGGTTGAACTGCTCTTGAATCAGTTCATAGCTGGTCTGCGTACTTTTCAGTTTCTCTGTGGCGGCGGCGTAGCGCTGCTGGGCGCTGTTGGCATCGAGCCAGAGGGTTTCGATGGTCTTGTACAGCGTTTTTTGGTCGTCCAGCAGGTCCAGTTCGCTGGTCTGCTTCTGAATCTTGGCTTTCTCTACGGCACTCTTGGTCTGCCGGTTGCTGAAGATAGGCACGCTTACGGTGAAGCCCAGCGAGTTGTTCCAGTTCTGTTTGACTTGCTCGCTGAAGGTGAAGTCATTGCCGTTGGCATGGCTGGTTCCGATGCCGGCGCTGAGGCTCAGCGTAGGCAGATAGCCAGCGCGGGCAATTTTGATGTCGAGGTCGGATGTCTGTATATTCAGTTTGCCGGCTTCTATTTCCGGACGGAGCACGAGGGCAGAACGGTAAACGTCCGTTTTGGTGGGCAGGGGTGCCAGTACGTTTTCCGTGCCGAGTGTGGGGATGTAGAGGTTCATCTCGGATTCGCCGTCCAGTTCCAGGAGTTGTTTCAGTTGTAGTTTGTAGTCTTGCAGGGTGGCTTGTGCTGTCACCAGCTGGTACTTGTCGGTACTCACTTGCGCTTCCAGTTGTGCCAGGTCGCTTTTGGCTATGCTTCCTGCTTCGAGAAGTTGGCGGGCGCGTTCGCATTCGGCCTGGCTCACTTCCAGGGTCGATTCGTTCACTTTCACGGCTTCGGCGGCGTAGAGTATCTGTACGTAGGTTTGTGCGATACTTTCTTCGATGCTGTTCTCGCTCTGTGCTACGCTAAGTTCGGCAATGCGGTTGTTCAGTTGCTGTTGTTTGATGGTGTTGAGGCGTTTCCCGCCGTTGTAGAGGGTCCAGTTGGCATCGATGCCGTAGCTGCCGTTATAGGAAGTCTTGCTCTGGCTGCTGGTGATGTTGTCGCCGTCGATGATGGTGTTTGTCTCGCTCTTCGGGCGATTCACGACACGCTGGCTCACACTGGCCGAAAGGCTGGGGAAGAGAGCGGCTCGGGCGGTCTTTACATCTACCTGGGCACTTTCCGCGTTGAGGCGGTTCTTGCGGATGGTGATGTTTTGCTGCAAGGCATAGTCGATGCACGCTTGCAAGTCCCATTGGGCGGGCAGGCTGTCGGCTGGCTGCTCGGAACTGCCGGGTATCTGCGTGGAAGTGCCGTTTTGGGCGGCCACTCCCATGCAGCTTGCCATACATAGCGCTATCACTGTCAATCTTTTTACGTTCGTCATATCTTCGTTATTCTATGGTTTTACATTTGCAAATGTAGTGGGGTGGAGAAAGGATTGCAAAAGTGATAGACGTAGAGTGAATTTTCCTCGCCTAAAATCTTTTTTGTACCGATGAATGGGAGAAGTCTTTTTTCTGTTCAACTTTTCACCTTTTTATTTGTTCTTTATATAAAAGTATTTTATATTTGTAATCATTATAATTTTATCGGCATGAAACAGACTGCGGTAAACATTTGGCGTTTTTATTTGGAAGGTTTTCGAAGTATGACGTTAGGGCGTACTTTGTGGCTTATTATTCTTGTGAAGTTGTTCATCATGTTTTTCATTCTCCGCCTTTTCTTCTTCCCACGGTTTCTGAATACCCCCGTGGTGGGCGATGACAAGGAAGGCTATGTCAGTAATGAGCTTATCCATCGGAGTCTGGGCGACTAAACACGGAGACACAGAGTTTATTTCCTTGCCCTTATAAATTCTCCGTGTCTCTCTGTTCTTACCCGATAACTTAAAAACTTAATAACTCATAACTTATAACTCATAACTTGATTCTTATGCTTGGACACATTGACACTTCCCTGATTGACTGGTCGAGAGCCCAATTTGCCTTGACCGCCATCTATCACTGGATTTTTGTGCCGCTGACACTTGGACTGGCGGTAATTATGGGCATCATGGAGACAGCGTACTACCGTACGGGTGACGAATTTTGGAAACGTACTGCCAAATTCTGGATGAAGATTTTCGGTATCAACTTTGCTATTGGTGTAGCAACCGGTATTATTCTGGAATTTGAATTCGGTACGAATTGGAGTAATTACAGTTGGTTTGTGGGCGACATCTTCGGTGCGCCGCTTGCCATCGAGGGTATTTTGGCTTTCTTTATGGAAGCAACGTTTATCGCCGTCATGTTCTTCGGCTGGGATAAGGTGAGCAAGCGTTTCCACCTGGCATCTACTTGGCTCACGGGGCTGGGCGCCACGATTTCTGCCTGGTGGATTCTGGTTGCCAATGCGTGGATGCAGAATCCCGTAGGTATGGAGTTCAATCCCGATACGGCACGCAACGAGATGGTGGACTTCTGGGCTGTGGCAACTTCGCCGATGGCTGTCAATAAGTTCTTCCATAGCGTGCTGTCCGGCTGGGTGCTGGCTGCCGTGTTTGTAGTAGGCGTAAGCTGCTGGTATCTGTGGAAGAAGCGCGAGAAGAAATTTGCGCTGGCAAGTGTAAAGATTGCCGCATGGGTAGGTCTGTGTGCCGCCGTGCTGTCTGCCTGGACGGGCGATGGCTCCGGCTATCAAGTGGCGCAAAAGCAGCCGATGAAGTTGGCTGCTATGGAAGGTTATTATGAAGGGCGGCAAGGTGCCGGATTGGTAGCGTTCGGGCTGCTGAATCCTGCCAAGCAGACGCCGCAAGACGGAGTAGACCCATTCCTTTTCCGTGTGGAAATCCCTAAGATGTTGTCGTTGCTTGCCGAACGGAAGACGGATGCCTTTGTTCCCGGCATCAATGACCTGCTGAAAGGCGGATACCCGTTGAAGGACGGTACTGTGGCGCTTTCGGCAGAAGAGAAAATAGAAAAAGGGAAAACGGCCATCAGTGCGTTTGCCGCCTATCGTGCAGCCAAGGCTGCGGGCAATGAGGCGGATGCGGAGGTGGCTGCCAAAGTGTTGAAAGATAATGTAGCCTATTTCGGTTACGGTTATATCAAGGATGTGAACGAATTGGTGCCGAATGTGCCTCTTACGTTCTACATGTTCCGTGTGATGGTGATGTTGGGTGGATATTTCATCCTCTTCTTTATCGTGGTGCTGTTCCTGGCCTATAAGAAAGACTTGTCGCGGATGCCGTGGATGCATTGGGTGGCCATGCTCACCATTCCGCTGGGCTATCTGGCCGGACAAGCCGGATGGGTGGTTGCCGAATGTGGTCGCCAGCCGTGGGCCATCCAAGACATGCTGCCCACAAGTGCCGCCATTTCCAAGTTGGATGTCGGTTCCGTGCAGACCACGTTCTTTATCTTTCTGGTACTTTTCACTGTCATGCTGATTGCCGAGGTGGGAATTATGCTGAAGGCCATTCGCAAAGGCCCGGAAACAGAAACGCATAATTCATAACATAACTCATAACTTATAATTCATAATTCACAATGAATACCTATATTTTTCTTCAACACTATTGGTGGTTCGTAGTCTCCTTGCTGGGAGCACTGCTGGTATTCCTGCTGTTTGTGCAGGGAGGTAATTCGCTTCTGTTCTGTCTGGGGAAGACGGAGGAGCAAAAGAAGATGATGATTAATTCTACGGGACGGAAATGGGAGTTTACGTTTACAACGCTCGTCACGTTTGGAGGCGCGTTCTTTGCTTCGTTTCCGTTGTTCTATAGTACGAGTTTCGGAGGAGCCTATTGGCTGTGGATGATTATTCTGTTCAGCTTTGTGTTGCAGGCTGTCAGCTACGAGTTTCAGTCCAAGGCGGGAAATCTGCTGGGCAAGACAACGTATCGCACGTTCCTGGTGATAAACGGAGTGGTAGGTCCGGTATTGCTGGGTGGGGCAGTGGCCACGTTCTTCACGGGGTCTAACTTCTATATCAATAAAGGGAATATCGCAGATGCGGCAATGCCGGTTATCAGTCAATGGGCTAACGGCTGGCATGGGTTGGATGCGTTGCTTAATCCGTGGAATGTGGTGCTGGGGCTGGCTGTGTTCTTCCTGGCACGTATCTTGGGAGCGCTTTATTTTATTAATAATATCAATGAGGATGATTTGGTGAAACGCTGCCGCCGGGCACTTTGGGGAAATACGGCGTTGTTCCTGGTATTCTTCCTGGCCTTCGTCATCCGCACGCTGCTTGCCGACGGCTATGCTGTACGCCCGGAAACGGGAGAGGTGTTCATGGAACCTTACAAGTATCTGACGAACTTCCTGCAGATGCCGGTAGTGCTGCTTGTATTCCTGGTTGGTGTGGTGGCTGTGCTCTGGGGCATTATCCGCACGCTGTGGAAGCCGGCATTCGACAAGGGTATCTGGTTTGCCGGTGCAGGGACGGTGCTTACGGTATTGGCACTGCTGCTTGTGGCAGGCTATAACAATACGGCCTATTATCCTTCTACCCACGACCTGCAAAGCTCACTCACGTTGGCAAACAGTTGCTCGAGCCAGTTCACACTGAAGGTTATGGCTTATGTCTCTATCCTTGTTCCTTTCGTTCTTGCCTACATCTTCTACGCTTGGCGCAGTATCGACAATCGCAAGATTGATGCGAAGGAGATGGAAGAGGGAGGACACGCGTATTAATTAAAAATTAAGAATTAAAAATTAAAGGAGGATGTGTCATCTGTGTGCTATTAACTGTTTTGATACATCCTCTTCTTATTCTTTTGTCCGCTTCTCATTTAGCTGGAATTTGGGTACCAGTTTCATCAATCGTAGAATCTGTCCTTGCCTTTTCTTTATGTAAGGGGAGGGGTGTGCTGAGTCGAAGCGTATGGGGTTGGGCAATGTTGCCGCTATTAGTGCGCACTGTCCGGCAGAGAGCTTGGCTGCGGTGGTCTTGAATTTGTATTGGGCGGCGGCTTGTGCACCATAGATGCCTTTCCCCATTTCGATGGAGTTAAGATAGACCTCCATGATACGTTCTTTGGACCAGAAGAATTCTATCAGTACGGTGAAGTAGACCTCCAGCCCCTTGCGTACCCAGGAAGATTGGGGCCATAGGAATACATTCTTTGCCGTCTGCTGGCTGATGGTGCTTGCGCCCCGTTTCCGTTTTCTTGTTTCGTTCTCCTTTATCGCTTTCTGTATCTCGATGAAATCGAACCCGTTGTGTGTGGCAAACCGGTTGTCTTCCGAAGCAATGACGGCCATCGGCAGATGAGGAGATATCTTGTCGGGAGATACCCATGTGTGGTGCCAGCGCGGACTTTCACCCTTGAAGACCTGCTGCACGCTGCGGATAACCATCAGTGGTGTGATGTAGACGGGTACAAAACGATAAACCACTACCGTCAGGATAGTGGAAATAAAGAAGAATAATATCATGTTGCGGAGGAACCGCAAAGGCTTCGGGAGTTTCATGGAGAGAGTGCTAATATGCCAATGTGCTAATATGCCAATGTGATTAATGTGTCAATATGCCAATTAGCACATTGGCACATTAATCACATTAGCACATTAATTATTCGCCTCCGCATTCTTAATCATCTGTTCGCTGGCATACATATATACCTCTACGCGTCGGTTCTGGTCGGCAGACAGACTTTCGTCGTATTCGTTGTATCCCACGCCTTCCACTTTCTTGAACTGGGCAGGAGATACGCCGCAATCCTGCAAATAGTTCTCTACGGCATAGGCGCGGTTCTTGGAAACTTTCATGTTGGCTTCGTAAGTACCCACTTTGTCGGTATGGCCGATGATGGCGATATCGGTTGTCGGGTCTTCCTTCAGAATCTGTGCGAGTTCGCGCAGGGAAGCCTTTGCCTCGTTGCTCAGTGCTGCGGAGTTGAAGCCGAAAAGAATACCTGCCGCAAAGGATACTTTGACAGCCGGCAAGCCGTTGGCATCCGTTACCTGCTCCACTTGGGCGCCTTCAATCTTGGCAGCTTCGGCAGCCTTCTTGTCCATCTTGTGTCCGATGGCAACGCCGGCACCCGTACCTACTGCAGCACCTACCGCAGCTCCAATGGCTGCCCCCTTGCCTTTACCTATCAGTCCGCCGATAATGGCACCTGCTGCTGCACCGGAGCCACCGCCGATTATTCCACCTTTGGCCTTGTTGTTCATTGTGCCGCAACTGCCCAGCAGCAATGCGCCGCACAAAAGTAATACTGTAAATTTCATCTTCTTCATAACTCTTTTTCTTTAAAAGTTGACTTTATCTTTAATGTTGCAAATTTATGTATATAATAACCATATTCTTCTTTCTAAAGTTCGCCAGTTCTGTCCTTTTTTAGAGAATTTTCCTTTTGATGAGGACGAACCAGGCTGTCAGTATAAGACCTTTGGCAACGGTCGTTCCACTTACTGCCCACCAGATGGCATCCACTCCCATACCCATGTGCACCAGCAATAACGCCACCGGAATACGCATGTAATTGCATCCGATGCTGACAATGGCAGGCGGCACTGTCCGTCCCAGTCCGTAGAACACGCCCTGCATGGTAATTTCCATCATCATGAACATTTGCGAATAGCCGTCGATGCGGAGGAAATCTCCACCCACACGGTAGGCTTCGGCCTCGGGTACGAAGATAGAGAACACCTCGCTGCCGAAGAAGATGAACAGTAGTGAGCAGAGGCTTCCGAATACGCCCGTCATCCACATGGTGGTGCGCCATGCTTGCTTCACGCGCGACTTCTGCCCCGCGGCATAGTTCTGGGCGATGAACGTGCTCAGCCCCGTGGAGAATCCTTGCGAAGTATTCCAGGTGATGGCCTCGATTTGTCCACCGGTGGTGAATGCCATCAGTCCGATGTGTCCTCCCTGCTCCGAGGCGGTGCGCGAGAGGAACATGTTGACGAAGGCAAATAGCGTGTTCAGCGTAGCCACGGGCAGCCCGAGCTTGAAGATGCGCCGGGTGTACTTCTTTTTCAGCGGAACGATAAAGGAGAAACCTCCGAGCACGGCGCTTTTCCCCCGGAGCTTGTAGACGAAGATGCCGAATACTGTAGCTTCGGAAAGCCATGTGGCAAGTGCCGCGCCCACTGTTCCCCAACCGAAGCCGAAGATGAACAGAGGGTCGAGGACGATGTTCATTATCAGTCCCGTCCCGCTGATGTAGAACGGAATCTTGCTTCGTCCTGCCGCGTTGTAGATGCCCGTAAAGGCAGCGGAGAGAAAGATGAAAGGCAGTCCCGTCGACACGATGCGCAGATAAGTCACGGCGGCGTCCGTGATATGCTGTTTCAGCTCGAAGATGTTCAGGATGGGGCGGGCGAAAAGAAAGAGCAGGCCTCCCCAGCAGACGGAGATGAGCAGGGCAATCGTAATGTTGTGCGAGGCAAAGCTGCGTGCGTCCTCTTCGCTGCGTGCACCGATGGACTGGCCTACGCTGACTTCGGCGCCCACTTTATTGAGCAAGGCGATGGAGCCGGACATCCACGTCAGTATGCCTACCGCACCTACTGCAGCCATGGAC
>NZ_JBCNZM010000047.1:12976-30993 GCF_040227615.1 Bacteroides sp. RTP31139st1_H2_RTP31139_211217
GCCATGGACTCACTGCCCAGACGCCCTACCCATGCCATGTCCGTCAGGCTGTAGGCCATCTGGATGAACGAGGTGGCCATGATGGGCATTGCCAGCGTGAAAAGCTGGCGGTTGATGGGGCCTTGTGTCAGATTCTTTGTTCCTTGCACGTTGACGGGTTTTTAGGTAAACAATGTGTTGCTCATCCCCTTTTCCGCTTTCTGCGGAGACGGTGGCGGCGTTTCTGCTTGTACTTTCGTATCTTGGCATATACCAGCCAGATGAAGAGCAGACCGAAAACGGCGAAGATGAGCAGCACGATGCCTGTGTTGAGATTGTCACCTTTCACGCGGCTCCACATCTCGAGCACTAGTTCCGTGCGGTCGCCGAAGTCGCGTATCATGGCGCAGCGTTCCACTACTCGGCGGTCAGGATATTGTACCGGGTCTATCTGCAGGCTGTCGGCTCCGGGCAGGGGGCCGAAGAAGTAGCTGAGGTCGGAGTGCACGTCGAGCGTGGTATCGGTCTTGGCCTCCATGATTTCCGGTGTGGCTACGGCGCTGACGTAGCCGATGGCATCCATGTTGCGCAGTGCCACGGAAGGCTGGCAGAGGTAGTTGATGAAATAGCTTGCCGCCTTCACGTTGCGGGCGTAGCGGGGGATTACCCAGCCGTCGTACCAGATGTTGCTGCCTTCGCAGGGGACGGTGTAGTCCAGTTCCACACCCACGGCATCGGCCTCCTCGATGGCCCAGACGGCGTCGCCGCTCCAGGTGAAGTTAATCCACGCCTTGTTCTTGGTCATCATTTCCTTGCCGAAGTCGGCTTCCCAGCCGGCGATGTTGGGTTTCATCTCCTTGAGGCGTTGCTCGGCCAGGGCGATGGCCTGCGGGGAGTTGTCGTTCATCAGTTGCTCTACGGTGACGGTGCTGTCGGCCAGCTCCCGGGCGTGGGCGTAGATGATGGCGGTACCGTAGGCATCGCGGTAGCTGTCCTTCATCAGTATTTTGCCGCGGTTTTTGGAGTCCCAGAGGATGTCCCATGTGTCGGCCTCTTCGGCGGTAATAAACTTTTTGTTGAAGAGGATACCAGCGGTGCCCCACATGTAGGGCACGGCATAGTCCTCGGTCTGGCGTTCCGGTTGCGAGGTCTTGTTCAGCTCGTGGCGAATGTAGGGCGACACGTTGGGGATGTAGTCCGGCGTGTGGCCGAAGTTGCGGTCGATGGGTAGCAGGAGGTCTTTGCGAAGCATGCGTTCGATGATGTACTCCGAGGGGCATACGACGTCGAAGTCCTCGTGCCCGCGCTCAATTTTGGTGAGCATGATTTCGTTGATATCGAACACCTGGTAGATGATACGGAGGTCTTCGCCCGTCTGCTGCTTGTACCAGTCGGGAAATTCGGCAAGCACATCTTCATCGATGTAGTCCGCCCAGTTGTATATCTTCAGTACACGGCTGCGCTCTTCTGTGGAGTTTCCACAAGAAGAGAGGGATGCGATACAGCACAGTAGAATCAGTATGTTTATTATCCTTTTCATCATCTTGTTCTTGACAATTGATAACTTATAACTCATCACTCACATCAATCGTTTTTCGTCCGTTCGGCCCGCTTGTTGATTACAATCAGCAGCACCAGCACCGTCACGAAGATGATGGTGGAGAGTGGCCGCAGTTCCGGCGTCAGTCCACCTTTGCGCGCATCGGCGTAGATGTAGGTGGAGAGCGTTTCCAGCCCCTGGTTGCCGATGGTGAAGATGGTCACGGCAAAGTCGTCGATGGAGAGCGTGAAAGCAAGGATGAATCCGCTTATCATACCCGGAAATATCTCCGGAAGAATAACCTTGCGCAGTGCTTGGAACGGTGTGGCGCCCAGGTCGAGTGCCGCCTCGTAGACATTCTGGTTCATCTTTTTGAGCCGGGGCATTACGCTGAGCACCACGTAGGGCGTGCAGAAAGTGATGTGTGCCAGTACCACTGTGGTGAATCCTTGCGATATGCCGAAGCTGACGAACAGCAGGAACAGCGACACACCGGTGATAATGTCTGCATTCATCATCGGGATGGCATTGGCGAAGTTCATTACCTGCCGTGTGCGCGAGCGCAGATTGAAGATGCCGATGGCTGCAATGCTGCCCAGCGCCGTACTGGCGGTGGCGGCAAGCAGGGCAATGGCGAATGTGTTCCAGATGGCATTTATCAGCGAGTGGTGCATCCCGCCCGTAAACAAGGAGCTGTACAGCTTGGTGGAGAATCCCGTCCAGTTGCCCAGCACCTTTGCCTCCGTGAAGGAGAATATCATAATAATTAAGATGGGCGAGTAGAGCAACGCCAGCAGCAGCCACAAGTAGCCGCGGGTTAAGATTCGTGTCATCATATCACACCTCCGCTTTCATTCGATGCCCCGTCCTCCTCGTTGGTAAAGAGGATGGTGATGCCTATCAGCAGCAGCATGATGAGCGAGAGGGCGGCACCGTAGTTCCACATTCCGTTGTAAATATTCTCTTGCACCGTGGTGCCGAACAGTTTGATGTTGTTCATTGTTAGCAACTCGGCAATGGCAAAGGTAGAAACCGTAGGCATAAACACCATCACTATGCCGCTCATCACTCCCGGCATGGAGAGCGGCAGAATCACCTTGCCGAATACGCGGGTAGGAGAGGCTCCCAAGTCCTGCGCAGCCTCAATCAGATTGTGGTCCATCTTCTGAAGAGTGTTGTAAATGGGGTATATCATGAACGGCAGGAAGTTGTAGACCATACCGAACACAAGGGCACCTTCGCCCAGCGGCAGGTTCAGGAAGTCGAACAGCGCCACTGTGGCAAGCGTACGTATCAAGATATTCACCCACATGGGGAGGATGAACAGCACCACCATGGTGCGTGAGGTGTTGAATTGCTTCTGGCTCAGGATATACGCTGCCGGATAGCCCAGCAGCAGGCAGACCAGCGTGGTGATAACGGCTATTCCGATGGAGTAGACAAACGTGTTCATCGCTTCGGGGTGCATCATGAACTTGCGGAAGTTGGCCAACGTAAACGCCCCTCCGTCGTCCGTAAAGGCATAGAGCACGATGAGCAGCAGCGGTACTATGACAAATACAAGCAGAAACAGCGCGTAGGGTACCGTCCAGTTGCGCCGGCGCATGAAGAAATGGGATAACTTATTGAGCACTTCCTTCCTTATTAAGAGATTGAACAATCCGTATATTTTGAGGGGCGATGGTGATACCTACGCGGTCGCCGTCGTCCCACACGTCGTTGGTGTCGACAAAGATGTCTTCGTCCCAGTCCGTAAACACGGTCAGGTGGTAATGGTTCCCTTTGTAGAGGATGAATTTCACTTCACCCGTCAGACGGCCGTCCTCTTCGTTGTCTTCGAGGATGACGTGCTGGAAGTCTACTTCCACTTGCACGGCGCTGCCCGGCTCGATGCCCTGCACGGGGAGGCACTCGAAGTTACAGCCCAGGAAGTCTACGTGCGTCTCGTCCACCAGCTTTCCCTCGAAGGTGTTGCAGGTGCGTTCCTTCTTCATCACGTGGATGTCGAAGGGTTTCACCAGCAGGCCGACTTCGCGTCCTGCCTCGAAGGCATGGTAGTCCTGCACCATCAGCTCGTAGCCTTCGCGCGTCTGCACCAGCATTTCGTAGTGTACGCCTTTAAAGATGCAGCTGGTTACGGTCCCCGTCAGCTGTGCGGCGTCGGATACATCGAAGATGTAGATGTCTTCGGGGCGAATCACTACGTCTACCTGCATCTGCTCGCCAAATCCCGTGTCCACGCATTCAAATTCGTGTCCGCAGAAGGTGACGGCTTTATCCTTTATCATAACTCCGTTCAAGATGTTGCTTTCACCAATGAAGTCTGCTACGAAGGAGTTGATGGGTTCGTTGTAGATGTCCGTCGGCACGCCTATTTGCTGGATGCGTCCTTCGCTCATCACGACGATGGTATCGCTCAAGGTCAGTGCCTCTTCCTGGTCGTGGGTCACATATACGAAGGTGATGCCCAGCTTCTGGTGCATCTCCTTTAGCTCCATCTGCATGTCCTTGCGCATTTTTAGGTCCAGGGCGGCAAGGGGTTCGTCCAGTAGCAGCACTTCGGGTTCGTTGACGATGGCTCGGGCAATGGCTACGCGCTGTTGCTGCCCGCCGGAGAGGGAGTCTACGTCGCGGTCCTCATAGTCCGTCATGCCCACCATGCGCAGGGCTTGCTTTACCTTCTTCTCGATGGTGGCACCGGGCAGCTTCTTCAGCTTCAGCCCGAAGGCAATGTTGTTGAACACGTTGAGGTGGGGGAAGAGGGCGTACTTCTGGAACACGGTGTTTACCGGACGCTTGTGCGGCGGTGTCTGTGTGATGTCCTTTCCGGCAATGGTTATCACTCCTTCCGAGGCTGTCTGAAAGCCTGCAATGAGGCGCAACAGAGTTGTCTTTCCGCAGCCGGACGGTCCCAGTATTGTTACAAACTCGCCCTTACGGACAGACAAATTCACATCATTCAGCACGGCCTTATCTCCGAAAAATTTCGATACGTGCTCCACACCGATGATGCAATCGGACTTTTGCATAAGCGTCTTTTACTTTATCCAAACGAATTAAACAAATCTCAGAAGAAAGCTGAAATAAAATCAAAACAGTTTCTCGGGCTTTCAAAAAGCGGGTGCAAAGTTACATAATTTATCGGGATTTTTCGCCTTACTCTAAAATTCATTATTCCTATGAAGTTAAAATAATAAGTAATACCTTTGTTGGCAGTATTGATATTAAAACTTAATAACATGATGGAAAAGAAGATTGTACTCATCACCGGAGCCTCCTCGGGAATAGGGGAAGGCTGCGCGCGTAAATTTGCCATGAACGGTTACCGGCTTATACTCAATGGCCGTAATGTGGAGAAACTGAATGCTGTAAAGAAAGAATTGTTGGAGAAATATGGAGCCGATGTGTATCTGCTTCCTTTCGATGTCCGCGACCGGCAGGCTGCCCATGCCGCCCTCGAATCCCTTCCGGAGGAATGGAAGGCGGTAGACATACTGGTGAACAATGCCGGACTCGTCATTGGGGTGGACAAGGAACATGAAGGTAACCTGGATGAATGGGACATTGTCATCGACACTAACGTGAAAGCCTTGCTTGCCATGACCCGCCTCGTGGTTCCCGGTATGGTGGAGCGAGGCCGTGGTCACGTTATCAATATGGGGTCCATTGCCGGAGATTACGCTTATCCGGGAGGCAGTGTGTACTGTGCCTGCAAGGCTGCCGTCAAGGCCCTTTCCGACGGACTCCGCATCGACCTGGTGGATACCCCGATACGCGTAACGAATATCAAGCCGGGGTTGGTGGAAACCAATTTCTCCGTCGTCCGTTTCCGTGGTAACCGGGAGGCGGCCGATAATGTATATAAAGGTATACGCCCGCTGACCGGCGACGATATAGCCGAAGTGGTCTATTTCGCCGCTGCCGTCCCCGAGCATATCCAGATTGCGGAAGTGCTGGTGATGCCTGCCAACCAAGCCACGGGGACAATTGTCAGCCGGAAATAGAATTTGTATAAGGATATGATAAAATGATACTATTTTATCTTCGGGGAAACGCCTACATTTGCGCACAGCTAAATGAATATAGAATCTAAACAAGAAAAGCATGAATTTCAAGAAACGAACAAATTTTCTCTTTGGAGCACTGCTGCTGACCGGCAGTTTGTTGGCTCAAAACGTATGTGTATCCACTCCGAAAACCTCTTTGGTGCTTTCGGCTCCTGAAGGCGGTACACTGAGACACTTGTATTATGGTAACAGACTTTCTGAAGCCGACTTGCAGAATATCTCTGCGGCAGAAGCGAACCATGCAGCCTATCCCGAATATGGATTGAATGCTCCCGTGGAGACGGCCCTCGCTGTGAAGCATGCCGACGGTAACATGACCCTCCAGCTCGAAGTATTGAACGTGACTACCGAAAAGGAAGGGAATGCCGTGACGACTGTCGTGGCACTGAAGGATAAGGTGTATCCCTTCTTCGTCAACGTCTGTTACCGTGCCTGGCAGGATGCCGACGTGATAGAATCCTGGACTGAAATCTCCCATCAGGAGAAGAAGCCGGTGGTGCTCAATCAGTTTGCCTCCGGCTATCTGCCCATCCGCCGCGGCGATGTATGGCTGTCCCATCTCTCCGGTTCCTGGGCCAATGAAGGGGTTTTGACGCAGGAACCTCTCACTCCGGGCATGAAGGTTATCAAGAATAAGGACGGTGTGCGCAATTCCCATACTGACCATGCCGAAGTGATGTTCTCCCTCGACGGTCGTCCGCAGGAGAACACGGGCAACGTGATTGGTGCAGCCCTCTGTTACAGCGGCAACTACAAACTCCGCATTGAGACACACGATGATGAATACCACCATTTCTTTGCCGGAATCAACGAAGAGAACTCTACTTATTCCTTGAAGAAGGACGAGCTTTTCCGCACTCCCGAACTTGCCCTGACTTATAGTAATGAAGGCTTGAGTGGCGGCAGCCGTAACTTCCATCGCTGGGCACGCCTGCACAAACTGGCGCACGGCACTACCCCCCGCAAGATTCTTTTGAATAGTTGGGAAGGCGTGTACTTTGACATCAACCAGCAAGGTATGGATCAAATGATGGCGGACATTGCCTCCATGGGTGGCGAGTTGTTCGTGATGGACGATGGCTGGTTTGGCGACAAGTATCCCCGTAAGAACGACAGCTCATCACTCGGCGACTGGGTGGTGGACAAGAACAAGCTTCCGAACGGCATTGGAGGCTTGCTGAGTGATGCCAAGAAACATGGCGTCAAGTTTGGCATCTGGATTGAGCCGGAGATGGCGAACACTACCAGCGAACTCTACGAGAAGCATCCCGACTGGGTACTTAAGGCTTCCGAACGTGACGTTGTGTTGGGACGCGGCGGCACGCAGGTAGTGCTTGACCTTGCCAATCCTGCCGTGCAGGACTTCGTTTTCGGTGTGGTAGACAACCTGATGACCTCTTATCCTGAAATAGATTACATCAAGTGGGACGCCAATATGTCTGTCCAGAACCACGGTTCGCAATATCTGACGAAGGATAATCAGAGCCACATGTACATCGAATTCCACCGCGGCTTCGAGAAAATCTGCCAGCGCATCCGTGCCAAATATCCCGACCTTACCATCCAGGCATGTGCCAGTGGCGGCGGTCGTGCCAACTACGGAGTGCTGCCTTACTTCGACGAGTTCTGGGTAAGCGACAATACCGATGCCCTGCAACGTGTCTATATGCAGTGGGGAACTTCCTATTTCTTCCCCGCCATCGCTATGGCATCGCATATCAGTGCTGCCCCCAATCATCAGACGTTCCGCACCATCCCTCTGAAATATCGGATAGACGTTGCCATGAGTGGTCGTTTGGGTATGGAAATCCAGCCCAAAAATATGACGGAAGAAGAAAAGGCTCTTTGCAAGAATGCCATTGCCGAGTACAAGACCATTCGTCCCGTAGTACAGTTGGGAGACATTTACCGCCTGCTCTCTCCTTATGACAAGCAAGGTGTGGCTTCTCTGATGTACGTGGCTCCGGAGAAGGACAAGGCAGTCTTCTATTGGTGGAAGACGGAACATTTCTGTAACCAGCACCTGCCGCGTGTGAAGATGGCAGGGCTCTGTGCCGACAAGCAATACCGGGTGCATGAACTGAACCGTATAGATAATGTTCCCTTGAACTACGAAGGAAAGAGTTTCAGTGGTGCCTACCTCATGGCAAACGGGCTGGAGATTCCCTACAACCATAAGGTGGACTATCACAAGCAGAACGACTATTCGAGCCGTGTGCTTTATCTGGAAGAGGTGAAGTGACATAAGCAAAGGTGAGGTTGGGCCGTGTAAAGGTGAACTTGAGCGGCGTAAAGGTGAGGTTTATGGGTACAGTTGGTACAGTGGGTACAGCGTCTCTTCTATCTCACACACGCATGTATATAAATAATGTACGCGTTATGAAGTAATGTACATAAGCGCATGTGTGTGAAGCAGAAGAGGCGCTGTACCCACTGTACCAATTGTACCACTGTTTGGATGTCCAACTTTTCTTTTCGTACCCTTTTGGGACTTTCAGGTAAGATGGAAACATAAAAAAAGTCCCACAATACATTGATATTGTAGGACTTTTTTCTTTTTGTCGCCTTCTGGCTTTGTTTCTATGTGAACCGCTTGGGGCTCGAACCCAAGACCCCAACATTAAAAGTGTTGTGCTCTACCTGCTGAGCTAGCGATTCAATCCTTCATTGCTGTTAAGCGGGTGCAAAGATAGATACTTTTTTGAAATTTGCAAAATAATATCATCTTTTTTCTTATCTTTGTCCCCATCAATCCTTGATATTAATCATTATCACTGAACATTAATCATTAAATACATGGCAACAGTAGACGATAAAAAGATTATCTTTTCTATGGTTGGGCTGAATAAAACCATTCAGCAGAACAACAAGCAGGTACTGAAGAACATTTACCTCTCGTTCTTCTACGGGGCAAAAATCGGTATCATCGGTCTGAACGGTTCGGGTAAATCGACCCTGCTGAAGATTATCGCCGGATTGGATAAGTCCTATCAGGGCGAAGTGGTGTTCTCGCCGGGATATTCTGTGGGGTATCTGGCCCAGGAACCGTACCTCGACCCCACCAAGACCGTAAAGGAAATTGTAATGGAAGGCGTGCAGCCCATTGTGGACGCGCTGGCAGAATACGAGGAAATCAATCAGAAGTTTGGCTTGCCCGAATATTATGAGGACCAGGACAAGATGGACAAGCTCTTCTCCCGCCAGGCCGAGTTGCAGGACATCATTGACGCGACCGATGCCTGGAACCTTGACAGCAAGCTGGAACGCGCCATGGACGCCCTCCGTTGTCCGCCCGAAGACCAGTCCGTAGAACATCTTTCCGGTGGTGAGCGCCGCCGTGTGGCCCTTTGCCGCCTATTGTTGCAGAAGCCCGACGTGCTTCTTCTTGACGAGCCCACCAACCACCTTGATGCCGAATCCATCGACTGGCTGGAACAACACTTGCAGCAGTACGAGGGTACGGTGATTGCCGTAACGCACGACCGTTACTTCCTCGACCACGTTGCCGGCTGGATTCTTGAGCTGGACCGTGGCGAAGGTATTCCCTGGAAAGGTAACTACTCCAGTTGGCTGGAACAGAAGACCAAGCGCATGGAGCAAGAGGAAAAGACCGCCAGCAAGCGCCGCAAGACGCTGGAACGCGAGCTGGAGTGGGTGCGCATGGCTCCCAAGGCCCGTCAGGCAAAGGGAAAGGCGCGTCTGAACTCCTACGACAAATTGCTGAACGAGGATGTGAAGGAGAAGGAAGAGAAGCTGGAAATCTTTATCCCGAACGGTCCCCGTCTGGGTAATAAGGTGATTGAAGCCAAGCATGTGGCAAAGGCGTTCGGTGACAAACTGTTGTTCGATGACCTCAACTTCATGCTTCCACCCAACGGTATCGTGGGTATCATCGGCCCTAACGGTGCCGGTAAGACTACGCTTTTCCGTCTTATCATGGGACTGGAAAAGGCAGACAAAGGCGAATTCGAGGTGGGGGAGACCGTAAAGGTTGCCTACGTGGACCAGCAGCACAAGGATATCGACCCCAACAAGAGCGTATATCAGGTCATTTCCGGCGGAAACGATCTGATTCGCATGGGAGGGCGCGACATTAATGCACGCGCCTATCTGTCCCGTTTTAACTTCTCCGGTGCCGACCAGGAAAAGCTCTGTGGGGTGCTTTCCGGTGGTGAACGCAACCGCTTGCATCTGGCGCTCTGCCTGAAGGAGGAAGGTAATGTGCTGTTGCTGGACGAGCCCACCAATGACATCGACGTGAATACGCTCCGTGCCCTCGAAGAAGGTTTGGAGGACTTTGCCGGATGTGCTGTGGTCATCAGTCACGACCGTTGGTTCCTTGACCGTATCTGTACGCATATCCTCGCTTTCGAAGGAGACTCCAATGTGTTCTTCTTTGAAGGTTCTTATTCAGAATATGAGGAAAATAAACAGAAACGTCTTGGGAAAGAAGAACCCACCCGTGTACGTTATAGAAAGCTCATGAATGATTGATTTCGGTGCGAATTTGAAAGTATATTCTTTTACTTGTTGACAATACGAAAGCCCTGCTGTAGAATGCAGGGCTTTTTTTGTTTAAAAATATCTCAAAAAAGCCTTTCTACCTTCAAAAAATGTAACATAAATATAACATTAATCTCGTTTTTATTAGTTATATTTGCGACTTAAAACATAAATTAATGTTTAATTAACACTATCTATTAACAAAAAACAGAATTATGAGAAAACATCTAATTCAATTCCTGTTGGTTGCAGTGTTGTCGGTATTTAGTGCCGCTGCATTTGCTCAGACTACAGTGAGAGGTCAGCT
Source organism: Bacteroides sp. RTP31139st1_H2_RTP31139_211217 (assembly GCF_040227615.1). NCBI lineage: Bacteria > Pseudomonadati > Bacteroidota > Bacteroidia > Bacteroidales > Bacteroidaceae > Bacteroides > Bacteroides sp. RTP31139st1_H2_RTP31139_211217. The sequence goes on from NZ_JBCNZM010000047.1 coordinate 23,373, forward strand.
TGTTGATTCAGAAACAGGTGAACCGTTAGTGGGTGCCGCCGTCATGGTGGAAGGTACTACACAAGGATCGGTGACCGACATTGATGGCTATTTCAAGCAAAGCGTTGCTTCGAATGCGACATTACTATTCAAGTACGTGGGTTATAAAGACCAGAAGAAGAAGATTACGCAGAAGGGCGCTTCTGTGGATTTGGGTGCTATCCCAATGGAACCGGATGCTGTGATGCTGAAGGACGTAGTGATTACATCGTCTATTGCTGTGGCACGCAAGACTCCGGTTGCAGTATCTACTGTCGACCCCGTATTTATTGAAGATAAGATAGGTTCTCAGGAGTTACCGCAAATCTTGAAATCTACTCCGGGTGTTTATGCTTCTAATGAGGGAGGTGGCTTTGGTGATTCCAACATAAAGATTCGTGGTTTTAAGTCAGAATATGTGGCTATGATGATTAACGGTGTACCCATGAACGGAATGGAAAACCAGAAAGTATACATGAGTAACTGGGGTGGTTTGATTGATGTGGCCAGCAGTATTCAGGTACAACGTGGACTTGGTGCCAGCAAGGTGTCAACTCCTTCAGTAGGTGGCTCACAAAACATTATAACCAAGACTACTGATGCCAAGAAAGGCGGCTTCATCTCTTACGGCATGGGTAATGACGGCTACAGTAAAGTGATGTTCAGTGTCTCTTCCGGTCTGACAAAAGATGGTTGGGCCTTTACTTTATTGGGTGCCAGAGATAAACGCGACGGTTATATTCAAGGTACGGAATCCGAGGCCTACACTTGGTTCATGAGTATTGCAAAACGTATCAATGACAACCATCAACTTTCATTTACAGCTTTTGGAGCACCTCAGTGGCATAATCAGCGTAATATGGCAAATGGTTTGAATATCAAGGAGTATCAGCGTGTAAAACAATGGATGGGTGAGGAAAGTCCCTATCGTTACAACTCTACTTTCGGTTATCGCAATGGACAAGTGATGAACTCTTCACGTAACGAATACCATAAGCCCCAGATGTCTCTTAATCATTTGTGGCAAATCAACCATAAGTCAAGCCTCAGTACAGCAGCTTATATGTCTATCGGTACTGGTGCGGGCTATAGTGGTACGGGGGTAACGGGGTACACCAGCTCTTGGTACGGTACGGCCAGTGATGGTACGGTGAACACTCAGTTCCGTTGTCCTGATGGTACTTTTGATTATGATGCTGTGGATAAGCTTAATGCAGATAACTATACTAATCCGGTGAATGTGAGTGGAATGCCCGGTTATAAAGGTTCGCTGATGATTATGAACAAAGCCTCGAACGACCATTTCTGGACAGGATTGATTTCTACTTATACCACTAAGTTTGGTGATTACTTTGATTTCTATGGTGGTATTGACTTCCGCTATTATAAAGGTTTGCACAAGAATGTCATTACCGATCTTTTTGGAGGGCAGTATTATGTAGACTCTTATAACCGTAAGAGTGTATTGGCTGAGAATAGTGTGAATGGTGGAGTCACCTCCTGGGTAAACCAGAAGTTGGGAGTAGGAGATGTGATTCGTCGTGACTACGACGGTTTTGTGATGTACGAAGGTGGTTTTGCCCAATTGGAGTATAATAAAGATAAAGTGAGTGCATTTGTTTCAGGTGGTCTTACAAATACCAGTTATTGGCGTAAAGACCGTTTTTATTATAGTGGTGACAAACAGCTGTCTTCGAAGAAGCATTATTTGGGAGGCAATGTGAAAGCTGGTTTGAATTACAACCTTGATGATTACAATAACGTATTCTTCAATACCGGATTTATCAGCCGTGCTCCTATTTTTGATAATACCTTCATCAATTCTCAGAGTTCACATGAGCGTAATCCCGATGCTAAGAATGAGAAAGTTTACTCTTTCGAATTAGGTTATGGATATCGTAGCCAGTATTTTTCAGCCAATGTAAACGCCTATTATACTATGTGGAAAGACAAGGCTTTATATGATACCGGATCCTATGAAGACGTAAACGGGGCTTCCCAGCGTTGGACAATGAACATGACCGGTGCGCAGGCTAACCACATGGGTATAGAGCTTGACTTTATTGCCAAGCCTTTCCGCTGGATGGAAGTTAACGGTATGTTCTCTTGGGGAGACTGGCGCTGGAATGGGACAGCGAAAGGCTTCATGATGAATACTGAAGGCCAGATTATGGCGAATAGCCGTGGTGAAGTGGTGACAGATATGAGTAATGTAGATCAGTACAAGTATACCATTGAAATGGATAATGTACAGGTGGGCGGTTCTGCTCAGACTACAGCTGCTTTGGGAGTGACATTCCGCCCAATGAAAGGCTTGCGTCTTAATGCAGACTGGAACTTCTTTGCACGCAATTATGCCGATTATGACATTGATGCGAGCCAAGCCACTCAAAAAGAGGCTTACGTGGTGGAAAAACCTTGGGAGATTCCTTCATGGAGCACATTTGATGTAAGTGCAGGATATACCTTTGACTTCGGTAAGATTCGTGCTACACTGAGCGGCAATGTGAACAACTTGTTCAACCAAGAGTACATAGCCGATGCACGCGATGGAAGTAACCATGACTGGGAGACGGCCACACGTGTTATCTATGGTTGGGGACGTACTTATACTGTAAGATTGAAGTTGAATTTCTAAGCGAACATATTTATGAAAAAACATATATTATTAGGAACCGCATTGGCTTCGCTGTTTGCACTTGGGGCCTGCGATTATAACGAGGATAATTTCCCCGGATTTGATGAAAAAGAAACCATCACGGATGTCAGTACCGATACCCTCGTATTGGCTGATGCCCATTATGGCAAAATAGCTTCTATGCCGAAGAACCAAGGGATAGCTCTCGCCAAGGATCCCGAGGGGCAGACTTATCTTACGGCATTGAACCAGCTGGGTAAAACCAAGATGTTTACTGATATGGTAGCTCCTGAAGATTATCTGCCTGCATTTGTCGATTCGCTCTACGCATATCTGTCAGATGGTTCCAAGGTGCTGGTGCAGTACAATATCGGCAAGGAGCAACCTGAATATCTCTCGAAGATAAACGAAGCTCAGACTTTCGATCTTACTTCTGACAATTACGCTACAGTATGGGGGGAAAGCATGGTAGTGAAATATCTCACCCCTTCTACGTTGAAGAAGCTTCCTGCTTTGTTGAAGGAAGGTATCAAGAACCCGAAGACGGGAGATGTGTGCCAAGTGAATTACGCTTGGTCGGAGACCGAGCCCAGTACAGGCGGCGGTGCAGTGAAAATGGTATACCAGAAAGTAACTTCTATTGATGCCGAAGGAGGTAATTATGTCATTGTGGCTCCGACGAAGGACAATACTTGGATTCCTTTCGGTCAGTTCAAAGACCCGGATAAGACGTATGGTTATATGGAGGGTGAACCGGTAGAGATTGCGGATGGTTTCATCACCAGCGATGTGTCCAATCATATCATGACACTTACTCCTACGGAAAAAGGTTTCACTATGCAACGTCCGGATGGCAAGTTCATCTATCAGAGTGGTACGTTTAACAGTTTCAACATCAGTACTTCCATACCCGAGGGTGGGGATTGGAGCTTTGCTTACAACTATGACCGTAAGGCATTTGATGTAAAAAATGTGGAAAAGGACAAAATCATCAAGCTGAATTTCTATGAAAAAGGAAACTCTTATTCATACGGTTCTTATCCGAATGCTACGTTGGGCATTTATATGAATGAGTCGTTCAATGGAAACGAGGGCGGTTTCACTACTCAAAATGTGAAACTTACCGGCACGTTAACTAATGTATGGAAGGTGGATGGTAAATATGGTTGGAAGGGTAGTGCTCATGTAGGAGATAGCGATTTTGAATCGGAAGCATGGGTGGTTTCTCCTATTATAGATTTAGCAAAAGCGAAGGCTCCTCTTCTTAAGGTAGATATTGCCATTAATTTCTTGAATGGTAACAATCGTGCTGATTTTATTGAATTGCTGGCTTCGGAAGATTATGTGGATGATGTGGCTACTGCTGAATGGAAGGCTCTGAATGTACCTCAATGGCCGGAAGGCAAGAATTGGAATTATGTAAATTCCGGTGATATTGACCTGAGTGCTTACGAGGGCAAGAAGATAGCCATTGCTTTCCGTTATAAGAGTACTACAGAGTGTGCGCCTACTGTAGAGTTTAAGAATATGTCACTTACAAGTACCGTATCAGGGTATTATGAGGGTGTGGATATTTATAAGGAGATTCCTGAATCAGAAGCTGAAATGCCTGCTCGTGCCGTTACCCGTGCATCAGACGTGAAGCCAAATGCTTCTGCTCTCTACCAGTATGACGGTTCGGCTTGGATTGCCTACGAAGAAAGCGCAAGTATCGGTATCCGTGTGATGCAACCTGCCGATTATGTTTCTACCGGTTCGGACTATTTGAGCGATGCTGATGCCGTATTGCCCGTTTATCTGAAGAATGCATTCCCTTACGCACAGAGCGGGGATGTCAAGGCAGTAGTTTATTTCGGAAATAAGGAGTATGATGTGATGGCCGATGAATATGGCTTCGATGGCACTGCATGGGTGAAGAAGAATACCGAAACGGAAACTGCTGAAATGGCATTCCTGAAGACTGACGGCAAATGGATGGAAGCAAAAGAGTATTATAGCAATGACTTTGCTGGTGAACTTCATAACGATGCCCAGATTGTGAATGTGAAGCTTGATGGCATGAATTATGTATGGAGTGCAGGTGCAGGTTATACCCGTATCAAGGCAAGCGGTTATTATCAGCGTAACCGCGATACGGAGGCATGGCTTGTAACCGGTGAGGTAGATCTTACCGAAGCTATTGCCCCACAGATGGTATTCACTGCTTCGGCAGACTATTTGTATGGAGGCAAAATTGAGAACGCAGTGTCTGTACATGTGTCCGAAAATTATATCCCTGCGGCTTCTACTGCTACTGAGGAAGAGAAGATTGCAGCATTGCAGGGAGCGGCTTGGAGTGATCCGTTGTCGTTCGAGTGGCCTACAAGCTCTAAAGAGATCGAAATGCGTACTTCCATGGCTGACTATGTGGGCAAGAAAGTATATGTGGCATTCCGTTATGCAAGTAATACTGATCCTGGATTTGCTCCTACATTCTACATGAGTAACTTTGTGGTGAAGGAATAATTCCTGAGGTTGTGCAATAGACAATGTGGTAATGGACTTTACTGTCCATTACCACATTTGCATTCTTAGTATCGTAAAATCAAATTTAGAAACATAGATGAAAAAACTGTCTTACTTATTTCTTTTGCTGGTCGGAATTTGGCTGGCTGGATGTGATGATTCTTCAGAGGCTTCGCTCATTCCCGAGATAATACCTACCGAGCAGGGTTCGGATACTTACGTGATGAAGGGCTATGAGTCGAGCGACAATGGTTTCAACGTGTATAAGCCCAAGGCTATCGGCACCCCTTTCTATATCCAGTCCAAAGCTTTTACCGGGCGTAATTACGCATTTGCTCCTGTTAATAGTGAGTCGCTGGAAGGGCTTACTGCCGTCCCGTCTGCCGATGCTTTCAGCGAAAGCGTTGAGGTGAAACCCTCTACGTGCTATTGGGTGCGTTTCAACCGCTACAATCATTATCAGATGGGCAAGCTCCGCGTGGCCTATATTCACGGTAATGAAGTGGGCATAGAGTATGTGGCTTCTGAGGATATAGATGTGAAAAATGCCAATATTGCTGATAACAATAAAGCAGACAATCTTGAAATCCCAGCTCTCAATGCAACCAATCAATATATTGAATACTATGCAGGCGTGTCTGATGAGGAAGGTGCCGGGCAGGTACTCAATTTCTCTTTGGAATACATCGCTTCCAAGAAGCATTCGGCTTGGGTGGCATTCAGTTTCGACCCGATTACTGCGCAAGACAACGTGAAGCGTGCCAACGAGTGGAATCAAGACGACCCCAATATTGACAACAGCGTGGAGGTGACTGAATCCATGCATAAGAGCGATGGGTACGACAAGGGGCATCTTTGTGCCAGCGAAGACCGCGTGTACAGTAAAAGTGCCAATAAGCAGACCTTCTACTACAGTAATATCTCGCCACAGATAGGGAGTTTCAATCAAAAGTATTGGGCGGCTCTTGAGAAGCAGGTGCAGACTTGGGGACGTTCCACCATCAATGGCACATACGACAAACTTTATGTCGTGAAAGGTGGTACTACTGACCGTTTGCTTACCAATTTCACAGGTGTGAAGAAAGCCAATGACGGGCTTTATCCCACCACCAATGCCGACGGGCTGACACTTGGCGGACTCATTTGCCCCAGCTATTATTACATGGCTCTGTTGAGCGAGAAGGCAGGGGTTTATCATACTATCGCTTTTTTAGTCCCTCATTCTGAATTATTGCCAGAAAAACCTGGAAAAGATGAATTTATGGTTTATGCCGTTTCTATTAAAAATTTGGAGTACGAAACCGGTATCGACTTCTTCTGTAACCTGCCTAATGAGATAGAGAAGACTGTAGAAGCTACTTATAGTGCTGACGATTGGGCTTGGTAAAAGCTTCAGAAACTATAAGGAGAGTCTCCCTTTTTAGTATGACGGGCATGTCATGATTTAGGTAGCTTTCTTAAAAGCTGTTTTTGTTTTGATGGAAACTGACTTCTTATCCGTATCTTTGCATATTGATTAAAAAAGAGATATTCATGGAACTTTCGGATATACTTCATAATTTGAAGATACAAGAACTTACTCCGATGCAGGAGGCTGCTAAGGAAGCCTATCAATCAGCTAAAGATTTAGTACTTCTTTCGCCCACCGGTTCGGGTAAGACACTGGCTTTTCTCCTTCCGCTGGTACAGACCTTGAAAGCGGATATACAAGGTGTGCAGGCTCTTGTACTAGTACCTTCACGCGAATTGGCTTTGCAGATAGAAACTGTGTTCAAGTCCATGGGAACTCCTTTCAAAGCTATGAGCTGCTATGGCGGACGCCCTGCCATGGAAGAACACCGGACAATGAAAGGCATTCATCCCACCGTCATTATCGGTACTCCGGGACGTATGAGCGACCATTTGAGGAAAGAAAATTTCAATGCCGCCACTGTCGTCACTCTGGTGATAGATGAATTTGACAAGTGTCTTGAGTTCGGCTTCCATGACGAGATGGCAGAGGTTATCGGGCAGCTTCCTTCACTGAAAAAGCGTGTGCTTCTTTCGGCCACCGATGCAGAGGAAATACCGCAATTTGCCGGAGTAGGAGGTGATACCCCCTCTTCCGGCTCCCGGTTCATGAAGCTTGATTTTCTTGCTCCGGAAGCCCTTGCTCCGCGTCTGCGGCTGCACAAGGTTGTTTCTCCGGAGAAGGACAAACTGGAGACCCTCTATAACCTGCTTTGTACCCTCGGCTATCATTCCACCTTGGTATTCTGCAATTATCGTGAAAGCGTGGAGCGTGTTGTTGGGTACCTGAAAGCCAGGAAGTTCCCTTGCGACATGTTTCATGGCGGTATGGAGCAACCCGACCGCGAACGTGCGCTTTACAAGTTCCGTAATGGCAGTTGCGCTGTGCTGATATCTACAGACCTTGCCGCCCGCGGATTGGATATTCCGGGTATTGAGAATGTGGTGCAT
>NZ_JBCNZM010000048.1:0-13871 GCF_040227615.1 Bacteroides sp. RTP31139st1_H2_RTP31139_211217
ATCCTTCTCCGAAGGTTCTATCTGTCCTGATGGAGTCTTTGCAAACAAACCTTCTCCAGTATATAGCCATGCTCTGCTCACATCATACTTCTCACAAAAAGCATCAATTGTTTTTTTACTTGGTAACTGAATCCCTTTTTTTATACTGGTAAGAGTTGATTCACTGGATATAATATTGTCTTTCTTCAATTTATACCCACTCAAACCACAATATGAAATTGCTTGCAAAAACCTTTTTGAGAGATCACTCAATTTTTTATCGTCAACTTCTTGCATACTTCGTAAATTAAGTAGTATATTTGCATCCGTAATAGTAGCAGTATTACCACATAAATTGATTAAACATCCTATTTGGAGTTTATATATAGAAATCCGTAAATAGCTGCTACCTATTTGCGGATTTTCTTTTTCTCCACATTGTGTAATCGGCGGTAGGCCGCATAGCGGAGAGACAGAGGGTTACACTCTTACAACTCAATACTGCGAAGGGCGTGCGATATTGAGAGGCAAACGAAACCGGGATGCCTGCACAGCTACAAGTAAGCGAAAAATCCGGGAAGTCGGGTAACTTGTTAATGCCCGGCCAGCTAAGAACGGCGTACTTATACGAACGAGACATTTCTTATGCTGCATATAGCAAAAACGGGAAACCGTCTAAGGGCTAACTATGCAGCAATCCAGCACCTTACCGAATGAGATCGTCTTTTACTTCTTCAATTATTACAATACTAATAGAACGACATTACTTTTTTTCAGAAAGCTTTCTTTTTACGCAAACCTCACTTGTATAACATTTTATAAACCAACAACTTACATTAAAACATGTTTTATAACATACGAAATACTACAAATTTTAAGAAGTATTTTATTGCACTTCTGAAAATATGAAGTATATTTGCAACGTCAAACAAACAAAGAGTGTAAGTTTGAACAACAAGAAAGCTGGCGACTTCAAAAGCCACTTACTACATATCTCATTGGCAAATGTAGTTGTTAGCTTTCTTTTATGCAAATTTTTTGTGGAAAATTTAAGTATAAAATAGAAAATAATATGAAAGTAACAAAGAAAGATATTCTAAGCATTAAAGCTGGTTCTTCCAAAGTAATGCAGCTGGATTCTTACAAGGATTGCGTCAATGCAAGAAGCTACGCCTATCAATTAGCTTTTACTGATCCCCGTGAAGACGTTGAAAGATATTCAATATCCATCGACAAAGATAAAAATCAGATAACCATCGAAGCGATAAAGAAATGAACCGTTCAGATGCCAAAATGATTGCAGAAGAACTGCACAAGTTTATTCGCAATGATGTGAGAAAGGCTGTAACTGAAATGGCGACTGCTGAAACCGAAGAGTATTTGAATGCCAAACAAGCTGCTGTATTTCTCGGATGGAAGTTGCAAACCTTATACAATCGAATACATGATATTCCTCACACCAAAAATGGCAAGAGTCTCATTTTTACCAAATCAGCTTTGAGAAAATTCATGGAAAGAAAATAATCCCGGACGGATTTGGCCGTCTTTCCGGGAACTAACAAAACGTTCTTTGACATATTGTATAGTCTGAACAAATAAAGACTTAAAACAAGGTTTACTGCTTATCTAAAGGGCGAAATAGACCGACAAAGTAGCCAAAGCGGATTAGTGAAAAGAGTGTGAATACGGACTGCCAATAAGAAGATGCAGCACACGAATCACTAAGTTATCAAAAACAACTTATATTATGACAAAGTAAACGTAGGGCGTTTATAAATACATTCTTAACTGAATAGATACTTTAAATGATATATATACCCGTGCTTCGCAAGAAGCGGTCACCGCTAAAAAGCTACGGCCAACAATCCATCGGAACGCGGACGGGAACACATTTTAAATGCTAAAAGTATGAAAGGATTTACAGAAATGACCGAGCAAGAGATTCTTGCGTTAACGGAGGAAGATGTACAGAAATTGATTAAACTCCGCATGATGGAGGAAGGTATCAAAATCATGGATAAACCCAAAATTCCCGAATTATTTGAAATTGAGCCTGCTGATATTCAGTACTTCTCAATTCCGCTTTTGGATGGTTTTGCGTTTACTGACATTAATGAAGCGACTAAGGTTGCTGAAATTCTGAAAAGCGCGAAGTCATTGCGAAAGGTTGATTACGATTGGAATAAACTTGGGAGTGATTACAAGTTCCTTAAAAAGAGTGAGAGATACAAGTTTAATGGGAACTCTGATTTTGACATCATTTCAGGATGGGCTTATTCGGATGAACTATATGCTAAGATTTCAAACTTTGCCGCACAGAACAAGGTTATGAAAGAACAAGCAGCAAAAGACCAAAAGGAATATGACGAAAAGATGCAAGAAGCGTCCGGCATCATCTCGGAGATAAGCGGATGGGTTAAGGAGGTCAAAGTTAAGTATGAGCGATTGAATAGGCTTACTTACAAATTCGCTACTGACTATTATCCCCTTTCCGATCACAATGAGGATATGGCAATGAAATTTATGGCTAAAGCCTATTCTTTTACAGATAAAGAAAAAGAATACATATTACAGAATTACAAAGAATTACTATCCACAAGTGATGAATAAGTTTTTTAGTTAGTTATTGGCTCCTTGCTTGCGAAAGTAGGGAGTTTTTTGTAAAACTCCAAATTCATTATATGAGTAATATAGAAGATACAATTTACGATCTGCCAAATGAAGAATACCACCGTGGAGAAAGATTCAAAGATTTCCTAAGTAGTACGCAGATTAAAGATTATATGGTGTCCCCAAAGTTTGCCCGATACAAGGCATTGCACCCAGAATTATTTGAGATAAGTATTGAAGCCTCTGAAAAAGGTTCACTGTACCATGATGCAATGGAAAGCCTTGTTAATACTGGAAAACTTGACAAGTGGCGAAACAACCTTCTTGTATTTGAGCCGCCTATAAATCCTAAAACCGGCTGTCCGTATGGACGAGACACCCAAAAATATCAGATTGCACTAATAGAGTCCAAAGAATCAAATCCCGGTAAAACATTGACAAGCACAACCGATATACAATTGGTTGAAACAATGGTTTATGAGCTTCTTAATAATTGCCGGGACACCTCCAAACAGATCAGGCAGATATTAAAATGGGGAAAAGCCGAAGTCAGCCATTTCGTTGAATACGAAGGATGCAAGTTCAAATATCGCCCTGATGTGGAAACGGCCAAGAAAATTGTCGACTGGAAAACATTGGCGGTTGATGATCTTCATGAAGAAACAGTTAACCGGACTATTGCCAAATTTCATTACGGTATTTCGGCAGCCTTCTACCAGTTTTTTGAACATGAACGTACTGGAGTATGGAAGGAGTTCTACTGGGTTATGCAACAAAAGACAGCTCCCTATGACGCAGTATTTGTCAGTGCAGCTAACTGGGCTTTCCATTTGGAAGACGGAATTGTGAAAATGGGTGCAAGTGCATTGGCATTCAAGAAATTGTTAGACCAGCATGTTTACTGTACACAAAACAATGATTTTGACGGTGCACAGATATTTATTCAGCCGGGATTCAAAGGGCGAAGAATAATGGTGCCGGACACACCTGCATTTGAAAAGAACAAGATGTTTAACTTTTATAATAATCAAGAGCAATGAGTAAAACAGAGAATCAATCCCCCCAACAAGGGAACTTGGGAATGGAACAACACAATGCTCCTTCACCAACAAAAACAGAACCGGTCTCCCCAACACCTTCCACACCACAACCGCCCGTTCCTTCTGCCCCACCAGCCTTTCCAGTACAACTGAAAGGATTGGAAAGTTGTTTTATCTCCCCTAAAAAGGCATTTATAGCAGCTGGTGGCACAGAACAGCAATTTGCCCGTGAAGTCAATTTCGCTATGCAGGCAATGTTGAATAATCCTTATTTGATTGACTGTGCCCGGCAATATCCCGATCATCTTGTCGAAGCAATCAAAAACGTTTCTCTTACCGGTCTGACACTCAATCCTGAACTAAGATTGGGGTATCTTGTACCATACAAAGGCAAAGTGAAGTTCCAAGCTTCATATATGGGGAAAGTTGATATTTTGATCCGCACCGGCGTTGTAAAAGATATTTATTCTGATTTGGTTTATGCTAATGACGAGTTCAGCATGACAAAAGGTACCGGTGGCACTATCATCCACAAACCCAATGTATTCGGAGAACGTGGTGATCTTCTTGGAGGCTACTATTTTGCAGTCTTGACTTCCGGTGTTGTAAAATTCGATGCAATGCCCAAAGCACGTATTGAAGAAATAAAAAGTCGTAGTGAGGCTGTCAAGAAAGGCAAGCAATCTCCGTGGGACACAGACTTTGAAGAAATGGCTCGAAAAACAATCGTGAACTGGGCTTTCAAATTCCTGCCCAAAACCGGCATTTCAGATTCCATGATTAAAGTTCTTGAAACAGAGAGCCAGTTGGATGATGAAATGTTTGAAGACTGGAGAAAGGCACAAGGTCAGAAACCGGACGATTTTGAGGAAGACGATACTCCATACGCAGAAGAAGTCAAGTAATGGATTCATGTGAAAAAATCAGTAACAGTATCACAGCGGCTAAAGAACTGATTGAAAATGAAGCACGTTCTTTGGCTGCTTTACACAAGGCAAAACAACTTGAAAAAGAGCTTCGTAAATCCGGCAAGTTGTTTCGTATTCCTACAATAAACGGAATTATAGAGACAACCAGCCCGGAAAAAATACATAGAATACAATAACCAATTTAAAATCAAATTAAAATGAGAACAGTAACAGTTGAAGTGCCCGAAGGACACATGGTAAAAATCGTAAAAGAGGAAAGTATGCAACCTACTCAAAAAGTTATGGGGGGGGGTAAATTTGAATTTGAAGGTGAAACATTCATCCCCGGTGATGTGATTATAAATCCAAATCGTGGAGGTGGCAGCATGATGATTCTTTCTGAAATTAGAGAAGAAAGACCACTCCCCTTTTTACCAGCAATAAAAGTACCTTTCGGTCTCGTTGCCTATGTTCCTTCCAATGATGAAGGTGACAGAGTTTTTGTAAGACTTACACCCGAAGCTGGTATCGGAGGCATGAAGGGATTCCGTAAAGCCACGGAAGAGGAAAGGGCAAAGATGCTTGCCGCCATGAAGGAAGAAAAACATTACTCCTTCAATTTTGAGAAGTTACAGCCTGAATATACCCCGACTGTCGGCGATGTTGTTATTGTATGGGATGATAATAGCAAAGAAAATGCAGTAGTCGGTATTATGAATGAAGTGGATGAAACGAGCAGCCCATACAAAATAAATGATGGAACTCGATATGAGAACTGTGACAAGTTCGTTTCAGAAGAACAATATAAAAATTTGATTGATGGTAAAGAGTAAATCTAAATCGGGGGGGGCGAGAAATTACACTCCCCTTCTCACAGCTCGCCCAAAGGGAATGAGCTACCAAGAATATCGTGAACGCAGAGCCTATCAGAACGCGTGGTTGAAAGAGCGACTGAAAGGCTTTATTTGTTATGTATCGTCTGAACTGGTTGTATATGACAAAATAACGGGATTACCCCGATTATTCAATCATCGTACAGATGATATACACAAAGCAAACATAAGGATTAACCCACAGCCATTTGTCGGTTCTGCCCGATATGGCTTAAAACCTTTATGATATGGATAAAGAACTATTTAAAGACAAGAATCCATTGCTTCGCAGACAAATGTTGGAAGACAATTGCGCAGCAGTTGAAAGAATCACCTATACCTCTCCTTTCAGTGAGGAAGAAATGGGTGAACGGAAAACGGAATTGGCAAATATTGACCTTGACATGGCCGCACTGGAAGAAGAAAAGAAAGCTTTCATGCAAGCATACAAGGACAAACTGAAACCTAAAAAGGAACGTAAAAAAACGTTGCTTACCGATATAAAGCGTGGTTATGAGGAAATTACGGATGAATGCTTTAAGTTCATGGAACGTAGCACTCGTACCACTGGATATTACAACGGTAATGGTGACTTGGTTAAAGAACGTCCGATGGAAGCACAAGAGATGCAAAAAACTGTATTCGAGGACATTGAATCTACTGGTACGGAGGGATAAGCCATGAGAAAAGAAGGACTTATCAAGCAAGTAGCCGAATCAACCGGTATCGCTATTTGTGAAGTCCGAACTGTCATAGAGGCAGCACTAAAAGAGACCGTGAATGCAGTAGCTAATGGAAAGACTCTTTATATCAGAGGTTTTGGCACACTGTCACCCAAACACTATAAACGAAAAGTAGCTCGTAACATACACAAAAACGAGACTATTGTCATAGCGGAGCATTATACTCCACATTTCAAACCTGCCAAATCATTTAAAAATAAAACTAAAAATTTGTAGAACAGCATGGAAAACGAAAAGATGCAAGTGAACTTTGCTCCAGGTATGACCGAAGCAACACTTAGGGTTATTGAACTTCACGAAGAAAATGAGTTACCGGTACTGGAGCCTGATAAGGTAGAATTAGCCGGAACAATTGGAAGTGTTCATGAATTTCTCTTGAAAAGAATCTCTGAAAAAGAACAGATCAATCAGAAACGTTGCTATATTCTTGTTGATCGGGAGAAAATGACACTTAAACTTGTCACCAATGAAACTGACAGTAGGAATAAAGCTACTGTAAGAGGTGAGTTGAAATACTATCCCAAGTTTCTTGAATTTGGTATTAACACAAGCAAGACATGGGAACCGGTGCAGCTTTCAAAGTTCTTCAAAATGAATCGTGCCTTCTTCAAGGATGCACAATACAACATGGAACTGGTAACAGTCTTGAAGAACTTCAAAGCCAGCATTGACTCAAAAGTGGAAAACTCCCGACAAGACAACGGTAGTCGCACTGACAATTACAGCCAAGTTGTCAACTCCAATCTTCCGGCCTCATTCAATCTTATTGTCCCGATTTTCAAAGGTCGCCCTGCAGAAGAGATTGAAGTGGAAATCATTGCAGATGTGGACGGGCGTAATATTCGATTGTCCCTTTGCTCCCCTGGTGCAGAAGTGATAGTGGAAGAGGAACGCAACAAGGCCATTGACGAGCAATTATTGTTGATCCGTAAATTGGCACCGGATATTGCCATTATCGAACAATAACAATGAAGACTGTAAAGAAATACTGGAAGCCGGTACTTGTCGTATCGGCTTTCTTCATTGGCAACCGCGTATTCAATCACATAAATGCGTGGTTGGGAATTTCAATAATTATGCTGACAGTAGCATTTATAGTTTATAATATCATTAAAAAAAAGTAGAAAATGAAAAGAAAGATTGATTTTTTGATTGTGGCACTATTTGCCGTTGTTTTGTTTGCTTCATGCGAAAGAGTTGCTCCCAATTATGCCGGTGTCCTTATGGAGAACTACGGCAAACAAGGGAAAGAAGATTTTAAAATCGTTGCCGGTAAGGTATCTACATGGGAATTAGGCACAGAGCTTTTTCAAGTTCCGCTATTCGATCAGCGCGGAGAATTTTCTGATCCAGTCACACTAAAGGCAGCCGACAATACAGAGTTTACAGCCCGGCCAACTTACTCTTATAAAGTAATGAAAAACAGGGCTATTGATATTGTATTTGATAACAAGCATATTGATAAGGCTGACACCCCATCGGGAAAAGATGGCTTTATGCAATCATTAGAAGATAATATTTTGGAGCCACGTATATATGATCTTATCAAAGAAGAAAGTCGCAAACATAAAACAGACAGTCTGATGGCTGACGGTGGTTCATTGGTATTTGAAAAGAGACTGGAACAGATCGTTGATAAAGAATTTGAGAAACGGGGATTGCAGTTGTTGACCTTCTCCGCACAATTGGAATTTTCAAGAGCTGTCCGCGATAAAATAGATAGCCGTAACGAGGTAAACACGAATATTTCGGTACTTGATCAGTAGATTGTAGAACAAAAGAAGCAAAACGAACTGGAGCACCTAAAAACAGAACAAGCTTTAATTGCGTCCCGTGGACTCACCCGTGAGATTTTATATAAACAATTTATAGACAAGTGGGACGGGAAGACACCTCTATATGGCATTGCTCCTGAATTTTTAAAAATGACAAAATAATATGCTGACATTTCAACAAAGAAGAGATACGATATTGTCTCAATTTGCACAAGCAAAAGCCGATTTGGAAACACTTAATAGTGATATTGATGCAGAAATCGAAAAGAATAAATCTGTTATTTCTACACTAACTTCTAAAAATACAGAATTGGCCTCTTTAAAAAGTAATAATGAAGGCTCAATCAAGACTTTTGCTAAATTCCTAAAATAATAATTATCAACCCGATTAATAATCAGCTTCTCCCGGTGTGGCTTGACCGCCTATCCGGGAACTATCATGCCTCACCTTTTTTCTTCTCTTTGCAAGTCGAGTCGAGTACGCTGCATACGCTCCACGACGGTAGATACTACAAAGAGTCTTTTTGTTCATGTACAATGCCTCTATTGTAGAGGCAAACGGATAAGTGGCGAAATCGGAAGACGCTTAGTTTCTGTGGTAAAAATGCACGAATAGCATCACGAGTCAGGTAATATGCTATTAACACTTGACATACGTACAAACGGAAGCAGAAACGAAAATCCTGATTGCAACAGTTCCCGGTTCGAGTCCGGGCTTATCCACATAAATCAATCATTATGAAAGTTGAAATCCCCGACTATTTCCTAAAATCCTTTATCCGACATTTTGAAAGGATAACCGAGAATTGTAAAGCTTCACCTTCTGACATCAAGACCAGTGAAGCACTAAGGCTTGGAAAGAAAGATGTAATTAAGCTCAAAAGATTTATAAACAAAAAAGTATAATTTATGAAACGAAGAATCATAGGTATAGATGTTGGCAAAAACGGTGGAATTGTAGTGTACGACACCGAGAATAACAAATTATTGGAGTGTATCAAAATGCCACCAACTCCCAAAGACTTATTAGATTTTCTCTCCATATACAAAGAAAATAGCGTTTGTTATTTGGAACGAGTGAATGGCATGACCGGACAAAGTGCTTCTGCCTCTTTTGTTTTTGGAGAAGGTTACGGACAGCTGACTATGGGATTGATAGCTTGTGGGATTCCGACAGTAACAGTATCTCCACAAACTTGGCAAAAAACTATAGGATTACGAAATACAAACAAATTGGGTAAGACAGAATGGAAAAACATCTTAAAGAAGAAAGCCCAACAGCTGTTCCCGTATGCAAAAGTTACATTGGCAACTTCGGATGCTTTACTAATATGTGAATATGGTAGAATTAAAGAAAAGGAATAATGGAAAAATTAAAAAAATGTAGCAAATGTGGCCGGGAACTTCCGGTCAGTGAGTTTTGGAAAAATGCTTCAACCGAAGATGGATTGCAGACATATTGTAAAGAGTGCGGTAATGTTTATGCCAGAAACCGTAAGAAAACTCCGGGGGGGGGAATTTGAAGAAAATATATTCCAATCCTGAATTGGCAAAATTTTCTCCACGGGAACTTATCGCAGAATTGAAAGCACGTGGATATACCGGAGAATTGAAATACACCCAAACAATATCATTATAAATGGAAAAGTTACGTCTATTGGTTACAACCAAATATCCGAACAAATGTCCTATGTGTTGCAACAACTCATGGGATTTTTCAAAATTACCAGTTGTTGAGCACTTTAATTACAAAGAGATCATGATAACTGGTGGAGAACCACTTTTGTTTCCTGAAAAACTGGCAAATTTGGCTGAAAGTATCAAAACCGTTCAAAAATTGGCCTATGGCAATAAAGGAAAATTATTTCTATATACGGCACTGGCTGATATGCTCCCCAATTATATCAGATACTTCGATGGAGTTGTTTACACTCCACATTCTGTTAATGATATTCATAGTTTATTGGAGGCCAATAATTTTTTGTTGGATTACAAAGATGAACTTATGGAAAGTAAATCTCTTCGGCTCAATCTTTTTCCTGATATTAAAAAGCATATTCCTGACAACACAGACCTTTCGTTATGGAAAGTAAAAGATATGCAATGGATCAAAGATTGCCCGGTTCCGGCTGATGAAGAGTTCAAAAGAGTAGCTGAATTATGGGAGGTGGAATGATGAAAGATGTAATTACCCCCCCATACACAACATCTCTATCCTTATCGCTGGTCTTTAGAAGATGCTGTTTTTACTAAAGATAAAGGAAAGGTATTTTCTTGTTTTGCATGTGGCGGTGGCTCTACTATGGGTTACAAAATAGCAGGTTACGATGTTATTGGCTGTAATGAGATTGATCCACGAATGATGAAATGCTATGAAACAAACCATCATCCCCAGTATAGTTATTTGGAAGATATTCGTGATTTAGTGAAAAGGAATAATCTTCCCGAGGAACTGTACCATTTAGATATATTGGACGGATCACCACCTTGCAGTACATTTAGCATGTCGGGATTACGTGAAGATGCGTGGGGTAAAGAAAAGAAATTCAAGGAAGGTCAAAAGACACAAGTTTTAGACACGCTCTTTTTTGATTTTATTGCACTTGCCAAACGCTTAAAACCTAAAGTCGTTATTGCTGAAAATGTGAAAGGACTTCTTTTAGGGAATGCGATTGATTATATCAGACGTATATACAAAGACTTTGAGGAAGCTGGTTATTATTGTCAGCATTTTCTTCTTGATGCTTCTAAAATGGGAGTACCTCAAAAAAGAGAACGTGTATTCTTTATATGTATCAGGCATGATTTGGGAGTCCATTTCCTAAAAGTTTCAGACCTCTTCAATGTTGAGCCATACATCGACATGGAATTTAATGAATCGGAAATATATTATGGGGAATATGCGGATTACAAGGGAAAGCCTATTGGTGTAAAAATGAGAAAGTTATTTGAGCAGAGAGTGGCAGGAGATATTGCTTTGGCAGAGGCCTATAAGAAACAAACTGGAAAACGAGGCTTTTTTAATCAACAATATCTATATGAGAACAAAGTAAGCTACACCCTAACAACTCATGCAGACTCAATTATTCCTTTTAAGCAGCCTATATATTTATCACGGTCAGAAGTATGTAATATATCCACATTTCCACAAGATTATCATTTCCTCAACCAATCCCCACATTATATCTGTGGAATGAGTGTACCACCCGTTATGATGGCGCACGTAGCCTCACGAATATGGAAATATTGGTTATCTAAATTATAAATCAAATGAAATCAGAAGAATTAGCAACCCAGTGGTGTCGGGATCATCCTGATGCAACATTGGAACAAGCATTCATGGCCGGATTAGGCCATAAGATGAATATGAATAAGGATTCTCTTTCTGCAAGGAAAGACAAATTCAGAAGTGAAGTCCTCATGTATAGAGGGAAATATCCTGATGATATGTTGAAGGACTTTTTCGAGTATTGGACTGAATGCGGAGGACGGAAAATGCGCTTTGAGAAGGAACGTACATTTGAAGTTTCCAAACGTTTAGTCAGATGGTCTAATAATGATTTTAACAAGTATGGGAAACAACTTAATTCAAGTCAACAGCAATCTCCCGGCAACCGAAAAGAAAGCGTTGAAAGACTTGCTGACCTTGCAAGCGGAGTATTACAAGGGATTGCACGTAAGTTCGATTAAAGAAGCTGTTCTCAACACTCCTAACCTACCACTCTCCGTTATAAGAAAAGAAATCACATTGGCTGGCGCAAGAGCCATACTGGTAATTGCGATTAACGAGCTTGTGTCTTTTTTCAATGTTGGAAAAACGATGAATGATGTTCAAGTGGCACTTACCGCTGATCTAATAATAGACAGATTCTATTATCTCAAATTGGAGGAAATCAAATTGTGTTTCCGTAATGCTATGGCTTCCGGTAAGATTTACGATAGACTGGACGGTAATATCATTCTCGGCTGGTTAAATGAATACGATGCACAGCGTGATGAAATTGTTTCTTCTCTTTCAATTAATGAAGCCCATGAACAAAATAATAACAGCACTGGAATGTTCTACGGAGAATATATCAAACATCTAACTGAAAGATCGGAAAATGGAGATGAAGAGGCCAAAGAATTATTGGAATCCCATCAATCATTCATACAAAGGATGAAATCAAATGATAAAGAAGCCGCTTTCAAAAAAATGGAAAGAAGAATATTATGGAAGAACTAAGAGACAAACTACTTGACTGGGCGAAACAATTTGAAACACCTGATTTTATAAAAGATGATCCTATATTTTTTCCACATAAGTACAATGATAAAAAGGACATAGAAATCAGTGCTTTTCTTACTTCATGGATAGCTTTCGGGAATCGCAAACTGATAATGCAGCAAGCAGAAATTTTGGATAATCTAATGGGTAATTCTCCTTATGCCTTCATTATGAACAAAGTATGGGAACAATACAAAGAAAATACAAATACCTTCTACCGTATGTTCACCTACCATGACTTCTTCTGCATTTGCCAGCGGTTGTACAACATATATCAGGAATGGGATGATTTGGAAGTCTTTTATGAGGGTTACAATAATGTTATCCGTGAAATACAAACAGATTTTGGTGGCGTAAAAGGTATTCCAAAATTGGAGCGTGATTCTCCATGCAAGCGTATTTGTCTGTTTCTACGGTGGGTAGTACGAAAATCACCGGTAGATTTAGGTATTTGGAATATTATTCACCCGACAGAATTATACATACCATTGGATGCACATGTTGCAAAAATGGCACACCAGCTTGGGATAACAACACGCAAAACAGAGGACTGGAAAATGGTTCAACAAGTAACCAATTACATGAAAACAATTTTCCCGGATGATCCGTGCCGGGGAGATTTTGCATTATTCGGATATAGTATTAACAATAAATAATTTACATTATGTCAGAACTTAAAATTACACAAGAAAAGGTTACAGCCGCTTTTAGTGAAGCAAACGACTGTCCTAAAGCAATTAGTATTCTAACAGCTTTATTCGGAAAGCAAAAGCCGGATTATACAGATTATCACAATATCAAAACCTACGAAGATGCTTGTGAAGCAATAGGTGTAAAACCTATTGTTCGCCTACTTGTTGAAGATGAAGACGGACACAAAGAAGAAGTGGCTGATATTGCACACCTCGCCTACATCAAACTATGCACAATTGCTCGTGCATTGAACAACGATCCTAATTTTCCACGATTTACTAAAGATGAATACCGTTATACGCCGTGGTTTTATCTTTATAATCAGAAAGAAATTGATGAAATGGACGAAGAGGATCGTAATCGGCTGGTTCTTTGGGGCGGTACTGCGTATGACGGTGCGCTTTGCGGCCTCGCTTATGCGTCCTCGGATTACGATTGGTCGACCTCGGATGCGTATATCGGCTCTCGCCTTGCTGTAAAATCAAGTGAAATCGCAATTTACTTTGGAGAACAATTCAAAGAATTGTGGAAAGACTTTCTGATTGGAAAAAAGTAATCACACTGGGGAGGCCGCATTAAAGCGGCCTTTTCCATACCTTTTAAATCTATGACTCCAAAAGAATTTTTCGACAAAGTGGTGGAAATGCGCCGTTGCCAAAAAGAATATTTTAAAAATAAGAGACAGATAGATTTACGAATAAGTAAACAAATTGAGCGTGAAGTAGATGAAGAAATCGAACGTGTTCAAAAAATCCTTCACAACAAACAGAATCCGCAACTCTTTTAGACTATGGTTAATATGAAAATCCTTGACTTGCCATTAAAAGCAAAATGGTATGAAATGATCGAATCTGGAAATAAGAAAGAAGAATACAGAGAGATCAAGAAATACTGGATCGGAAGATTAGCAAAATGTGGAGGTCACAATTCCTATGAAAAGACAGGTTTCTACTGTAAGAAAGCTATTTGTTTTTCTTGTATTAC
>NZ_JBCNZM010000048.1:13881-26736 GCF_040227615.1 Bacteroides sp. RTP31139st1_H2_RTP31139_211217
GAATACACTCATGTTCGCTTCCGTTTTGGCTACACCAAACGGACAATGCTTTTTGAACTTGAATCTATAACCATCGGAGTTGGTAACACCAATTGGGGAGCGCCTGACAATGAATATGTATTTATACTTAAACTGGGAAAATGTATCAAAAAAAATGAAAGTAAGGACTCAACAGAATTTCAACCAAAAAACTCATGAAACAGTATTCGGTATCAGCATCATGCCTGACGGTGGCAGAAGATATTGCAAATATCCAATAGGCCACCAAGAATACAAAGACTATGCCCAAGCACACCAAGCTATGAAAGATGTACAAAAGATATTGGATAATGGAGGTCGATTAGTATATTCTCCCAAAGGTAGTGCCGGGATTAATAAACATGAATATGTGAAAATTGAAATGATATAAAAATGAAAATATTAGTAAGTTTTTCAGGTGGTAAGGATTCACAAGCATGTTTGATCCAAGCCTTCAAACAATATGGGGGGGGGAATTTAACCGCTGTGTTTTGTGACACCGGTTGGGAACACCCTGACACATATAAACATGTGAATGATGTTTGTCTGCAAATGGGTGTAAGACTTATAACTCTCAAATCAAAATATGATTTTGTGTCTTTGGCAGCTCATAAGAAAAGATTTCCTTCCACGAATGCACGATTTTGTACCAGTGAACTAAAAATGAAGCCAATGATTGATTATGTACTTTCTTTGAAAGAAAGCTGCATTATCATACAAGGTATCAGAGCCGGAGAAAGTACAGCACGTGCGGCAATGGAAGAGGAATGTATGTATTTCAAATCGTATTTCCAACCTAATAAGAAAGGAAGAACTGAAAACTATCGAAGTAAGGATGTCAAAGAATGGTGTTCCCAATATGACGCTTCTGTTCTAAGACCGATCTTCAAATGGAGTGCACAGCAAGTTATAGATTGCATACTGGATGCAGGGCAGAAACCGAATCCATTGTATTATCGTGGATTCTCACGTGTTGGATTTTTCCCGTGTATCATTTGTCGGCACAAAGAAATCGAACTCATAGCCAAAAATGATCCTAAAATGTGCCAACGCCTAATTCAAGCAGAGAAAAGCGTAGGACATTCCTTCTTTCCTCCATTATACATACCTCAAAGATTCTGTAAAAACAAACAATATCCTTATGTAGAGGAAGTTTTGGAGTACGTTAAAGAACATACCCCTGATATGTTCGAGCCGGAAGGTGGATATGCCTGCATGAGTCTGTTTCATGGACTATGCGAGTAAATAAAAATGGAATGAACATTATGATACGAGATCCTTACTATTTGGCGAAAACGGTCTTAGGTTCATACAACTTGTATATCCTCAAAGATCCTTTCGAATCTTGGCATTATTCGTGTGTTGGTACATTCAATACTAAAGATGAAGCTATAGATTATTATCATAAGTTGAAAGAAGAAGAGAAAATGATTTCAAGAATGCACATGAAATTAATAATAACAGAATAGAAAGGATATAAATAATGCCGATAAGCGAAGTATATAACATGGACTGTATGGAATACATGAAGGGGATTCCTGATAAGTTCTTTGATTTAGCGATAGTCGATCCCCAGTATGGCATAGACATAATGCACAAAGGTGGGATGCCGAAGCATTTAGGCTTTAAACAATATAAAAGAAAGGATTGGGATAAGTCCCCCCCCCGGAAAGAAATATTTTGAGGAACTATTCAGGGTATCGAAGAATCAAATAATTTTTGGTGGTAACTACTTTACTACCTATCTTCCTCCCAAAATGGGTTGGATTGTTTGGGATAAAGGACAACATGGATTAACTATGTCTGACGGTGAATTGGCATGGAGTAGTTTTGACAAGGCTCTTCGGATCATAACTCTAAACCGGTGTACAATTGGAGAACGAGGTGGAAATATCCATCGTTGTCAGAAGCCAGTGAAATTATATGCTGAAATATTAAGAAAAAACGCCAAAGAGGGAGACAAAATTTTTGATAGTCATTTAGGTTCAGGAAGCAGCAGAATAGCTGCTTATGGACTTGGATTCGATTTCTATGCAACTGAAATAGATGAAGAATACTTTGAAGCACAAGAAGAACGTTTTCACCGGGAATGTTTTGGGGAGATAAAAACAGAGAGAGGAACGTTGGTTCAAACTAATTTATTTGACAGGGAATAAATGAAACAGACAGTAGAAGAAGCGGCAAGTGAAAATATCCTATTTAATCATAGGACAGTTGACAGAACTTTGAGCGGTAAAGATTTGGCAAAGTTTGGAGAGATGAATTTCGTTCAAGGTGCAGAATGGAAGTCGAAGCAATCTCTTTGGATAAGTGTTAAGGAACGGTTGCCGGAGCCTAACAAGGAAGTTCTTCTTTATGATAAGAACTCCATCCGGCATTATGTCATAGGATGGCTGCGGAGAGATAAAGGATATAACAAAGGCATGTGGGCACTCTCCAATGGTTGGATTGAAGATAAGGATATAACCCACTGGATGCCGATTGATAAACCAATAACCGAGTAATTATGAATGAAGTAAACTTTAATGGAATGTTCGGACAGCAAGGTTGGATTTGTCCGAAGTGTGGAAGGGTATATTCACCTTTTACCAAAATGTGTTTGTATTGTGGCCCTAATAACACAAATACATTTCTAATCTTGACGATCATTCTAATACACATATCAGTGAAGAAGAATTAAAAGAAAACCGTAAAATCGAACAGAAATGAATGATGGAGTTTATTTTGACCAAAATGGTAACGAGGTAATCGTAATCAATGGATTTGAATACTCACGAGAAGAATTTGATTCCCTTGTGGATATGTGTGGAGATTGCAATATGTAATAAAAAAGAAAGAAATGAGTAAAACAACAATTTATTATCTATTCCTAATAGCAATGTATATGCTGCTAGGATAGATGGAAAGGAGAAATATGGATAAAGATAAATTCAACAAAGCAATAGAAATCAACAATAAAATAGAGGAATACAAAGATCATAAGATGGCACTTGAAAATTCTAACATAAAATATGGTGGTGGATTGATATTTACATACAACAGAATGCACAATGATGTACCATTAAAGGAAGAAATTTTTGGTAAGAATTTCCTTCAGTGCTATATGTATGCTTTGGATAGTAAGATAAAAGAATTACAAAAAGAGTTTGACGAATTATAAAATAGAAATGAGTGAAACGAAAATCATATTAGATGCCTGTTGCGGTAGCCGGATGTTTTGGTTCGACAAGGAAAATCCTTTGATCTTGTTTGCTGACATCAGAGATGAAGAGCATACTCTTTGCGACGGTCGAAGCCTGAAAGTCCATCCGGATATTGTATCTGACTTTACCGATATGCCATTTTTGGATAAATCCTTTAAACTGGTGGTATTTGACCCGCCCCATCTTCTAAAGGTTGGTCAAAATAGTTGGTTGGCCAAGAAGTATGGTAAACTTCCCGAAGATTGGCCAAGGGTGATAAAAAAAGGAATTGATGAATGCTTTCGAGTACTTGAAGATTACGGCGTTCTCATTTTCAAATGGAATGAAGAGCAAATAACGGTTAGAGAAGTATTGAAAGCCATCGGACGGCAGCCGTTGTTCGGTCACACCACCGGAAGACATGGCAAGACTATGTGGATGTGTTTTATGAAACTACCAATTTACGAATAACAGAATATGTTGTAAGATGAAATTAAACAAAAAGACAGAGCAACTTATTAAACTTAGAGCCGCTGAACTTAAAAAATTATATGAAACTCCTAATCCTGAAGTAGATAAAATTATTTCTGAATTGAGAGCAGAAGCAACGAAACGTCCACAGAACATGAGGAAGGAAGAAGAGATTGCTTATATTCTGAAAAAGGCTGATGAAAATTGCGATCATATAGAAATTCGTAAAATCCTAAATGTAAGTAATACATGAATACATCTTTTGAACGATCTGCAAACGCTTCCGATGAATGGTACACACCACGAGAAATCATTGAAGCATTAGGTGAATTTGACCTTGATCCATGTGCTCCCATGCACCCTCTTTGGCCTACCGCAAAAATCATGTACAACAAGCAGGACAATGGTCTTATACAAAATTGGGGGGGGGGCGAATTTGGCTTAACCCTCCGTACTCCAAACCGCTTATATGGCAGTTTGTAGAGAAATTGGCAGAACACGGCAACGGTATAGCACTACTTTTTAACCGGTGTGACAGCAATAAGTTTCAAGACATCATCTTCACGAAAGCAACCGGTATGATGTTTTTGAGGAATCGAATAAAATTCTTCCGTCCCGATGGAACACGTGGGGACAGCCCCGGTTGCGGTAGTGTTCTTATTGCATTTGGCCGGGAAAATGCCGAAATTTTAAGGAACTGCTCTTTACAAGGCAAATATGTTGAACTTAACAATGATAAATGATGAAAGTCTTATATTTACTCATGCTCATTGCCGGTCTTCTGTGGATCGGTGATTTCTCTATCACCTTAAAACCCTTTTCTGTATCTTTACCATGCTGGTATAAATCCGTTGGCATACTTCTATTTTGGCTGTCAATGACTATATATGTTTTAGGTGAGCATACCAAAGGCTATAAAGAAGGATTTGATACTGGAATTAAACAGTGCATTAAGATACTTGATAGAAATTGCCACTCTAAAGAAATAAATAATGATGAAACAGTACAGAATCAATAAAACGACTACCTTCGTAGAAGATAATTGCAGCGGAAACAGAGAGAAATACCTCCTTCTTGATTACAAAGTACAAGTTAAATTTGCAGGGATTTGGATAACAGTCAAGTCCTTTCATGATGAAGATGAAGAATACGCAAAGAACTGTGCGAATGAACTTCTTGAAAAACTTAACGAAAAGATTTGATTATGATTGAATTACAAGGAAAATTCGGCAAAGATTGTAAAATATTTACAAATGCAATAGAAAATGAAGCTATTGGAACGATACAAAACATTTTGAACAATCCGGTTACGACTGGTGTTCCGGTTCGTATTATGCCTGATACCCATCAGGGAGTAGATATAGTGATTGGATTCACCATGCCAGTTACAGATCGTGTCAACCCCAATCATATCGGAGTGGATATTGGTTGTGGAATGTTGTGTGTAGAAATTGAAAATGCAATAACAGAAGAGTCTTTCCCGGACATTAATCATGCAATCCGTTCCATCATACCTATGGGATTTGAGATTAACCAACAACCCTTATCCAAACAAGAAAAGGAAGATTTGTTTACCTTCTTATCTATCAGAATGGATCAGTTCTGCTCTAAATACCAACTAACCAAACCAGTTATTAATGAAGAATATGTATCACAACTTTGTAAGAAGGTGGGGATAAATGAAGGCACATTCTACAACTCTTTAGGTACATTGGGAGGTGGAAACCACTTTATAGAACTGGGGCGTGCCGAGTCAACCAATAATATATTTCTTACAATACATACCGGATCGCGGAACTTTGGTGTGAAGGTTTGCAAATACCATGCCGAAATAGCCAAATTTGACAAAAAAGCTTTTTCTAATGAAATTCAACGCTTGAAATCCACTGTTGAACCACAATCCATGCAAGCTGAAATACAACGTTTGAAGGAAAAATTTGCCGGGTATTCCGGGTATCTCACAAATGAAGCAATGTTTCACTATTTATGTGACATGGTGATTGCACAAGGATATGCCGCTTTCAACCGCAAGTTGATTATACAACGTATAATCAAAGCTTTGGGCTGGAACACTGCAATATCTGTTGAGACAGTCCATAACTATATCAGCTTTGATGATATGATAATCCGTAAAGGGGCTATTGCTGCATACGCCAATGATTATGTTGTGATTCCTATGAATATGGCAGACGGTATTCTTCTTTGTCGTGGTAAGGGAAACAAAGATTGGAATTATTCTGCACCCCACGGTGCCGGACGCTTATACTCCCGTTCTGAAGCTAAAGAAAGATTATCAATGGATGTATTCAAAGCCCAAATGAGCAATGTGTATTCTACTTCCGTATGTGAAGGGACATTGGATGAAAGTCCTATGGCATACAAAAATGTTCAGGAGATAAAAGAGCTTATAGAACCTACGGTAGAAATTGTTGATACAATTGTGCCCCTAATCAATATCAAAGCTGTATGATAGAAAAGACAGACTTCCCTTATACTCTTGGCGGCTATGTCGAACAGCAAAATTATAAAGGTTTCGACATAGCCGTTTCCATTCGCAGATACAAAGGAATATCAGCTTATGTCATTTCCTCGGAGAAAAGGCTGATCCGTGAAGAATCTGCCACCTTTGCCGACAAAGAAGACATGTTCCGTTGGGGACGAGAAGCGGTTGACCGGTATTTGGAACAGCAAGAACGTAGAAAAGAAGAGAATGCAGTCAAACGGGCAGACTATTATAAGAAGAAAGCTCGTGTGGCAGCATTGAAAGCCTTTAATGCCGCTATGTATTTCTCTGATATAAAGGATGGACTTTATGATAAGGCAAAAGGATTTTTTGAATATGAACTGGATAAGGAACATGCAAAGATCAGATGAAAACACTTGATATTATACAAGGCTTTTGCGATCATGTTTTTCGTGATAAAAAAGGAAACCGCATCTTTCCCAATATTTTTGTCGGGAAATGGGAAGCTGACTTATTGGAAGTTACCCGGTCACGCCTGACTTATGAATATGAAGTAAAAGTAAGCAGATGTGATTTCCATAAAGACAAAAAGAAAAGTGATAAATATGGCAAGAACAAGTTTGATGTTGTCACTTCCGGCCAACGTACCAATTATTTTTATTATATAGTACCGAAAGGTTTGATAAAGCCCGATGAAGTCCTTGATTTCTCCGGGCTTATTTATGCTTATGAAGGATCAGTGCAATGTTATTCTCTTGAAAAGGGAAGATATGCAGTAAAGAGAATTTTCTTTGAAGTAGCCAAACCTGCCCAAAAAGTTTCTGACATGAAAGCGGATGATAACTTCATTCGTAAACTCGACTTATCCATGTACTATCGCTATCACCAAATGAGAAGAGACAATTACAAAAACAAGGAATAATATGGAATTAAGATTAGACCCTGAAATACCGGTCACACGGGTTGTCAACGGGCATAATGTTTTCAATAAAGGCTATCACCACGGATTACGAGGAAAAACCTATGAAGAATACTATGGCAAAGAGAGAGCTGTTGAAATAAGAAAAAGACACAGCGAGGCTTTGAAAGGACATAGATATTGGTCTAATGGAAACGCCCATGCCTTTGCGTGTATCGCAATCACTCCCGAAGGCAAATGGTATAGATTCGAGTCAATAACCCAAGCTGCCCAAAAGTTAAATCTGAATTATGCCACAGTTCGCCGGTATATAAAACGAAAAATCAAACCCCAAAATGGCTGGCAATGGTTCTTGGAGAAAGATAATAACTGGATAAAACATATTGATGATGGAAAAGCTGAATGAAATCGCACAAAAAGCTTATGAATGTGCTGTAAGACGTGGAAAGATTGATCCCGACAATGATAGTAACAACAATCTCCACCGCGATCTGCTTGAAGAAGTTGCCGAAGTCTTTGAATGTACAGGTGAGAAATCTCCACATATTAAAGAGTATTTAGATGTAGAAGAAGAGCTGGCAGATGTAATCATTGTTGCCCTAAGCACACTACACCATTTCAAATGTGACATTGATTCACTCATTGAAGCCAAAATGAATTATAATAAAAATAGAATGGATTGATATGGGAACCGGACAATTAATAAAATTGATTGTTGAGGCGTTTGTGCTTATCTTTGCACTACCATGTGTCTATA
Organism: Bacteroides sp. RTP31139st1_H2_RTP31139_211217; assembly: GCF_040227615.1. NCBI lineage: Bacteria > Pseudomonadati > Bacteroidota > Bacteroidia > Bacteroidales > Bacteroidaceae > Bacteroides > Bacteroides sp. RTP31139st1_H2_RTP31139_211217. Next base: position 21,693 of record NZ_JBCNZM010000048.1, read on the forward strand.
AAGATTTCATGAACTTATGGAAAGAAAAATAAGTGATATAAAAGACAAAAAGTTGAAAGCTGAAAATATCACATTGGCAGCAATATATAACATATTGTTCACCAATGATATAGTTTGCTCCTTAATTGTAGAAATGTTAAGTGCATTACGCAAATCAGGGCTTTGTCGTTTCCGTGTAAAGCAGCAAGGAAATAAACTGGAACAGTTGATGCTTCAATATGAAAAGAAAATCAATAAAATAGCCGGAAACCGAGCTTTTTTCATGGCTGATGCCAACCAATATGTTGCAGATGAAGTACAACCTGATTTGCTTAAAATGGAATACTCCATTAAAATGGAGTTTGACAAATGCCGGATTGAGAATAGTGCCTTACTTGCCAAAGTAGAACTTGCAAGATGTATGGCAGAGCTTGCTTGCCTATCCCTTGACAAACGGATAGAAGAAGTCCGTCCATATAATAAAGAAGTAACCGGAATAACATATCTCCGGCTCACTGACACATTTAAAGTATTGGATGAACTTTCTGATATTTTATATAGGGGAGGGTATTGTAACCTCAATCAAAGCGATAATTGCAAAAGGGGTATGGCTATCATACAACGAAAACTTACTGATTGTGATATTATCAGCCGCGCAATCAATGAGTCAGACAAGTTAAATCCTGCTGATAAAGACGGATAAAAATGGCAAAATATCGTATAGGAATATCCGAAAGTTTATTGGGAGATTCTTGCTATTAATGTCAGATCAAAAGGTTTGGCATTTGGTGAAATGATGAAAGTTTCGGTACCAAAGAACGAATTTTAGATTATGCTTGTAAACTTAAAAAAACGGACATATAGTGTTTAACTATTTATAAACTGATTATGAAATTAGAAGGAAGAATCATCGTGGCACAACCGATACAATCGGGTGTCTCAAAAAATGGTAACAACTGGCAAAGACAAGATTTCGTTTTGGAAATTCCCGGCCAATACCCTAAAAAAGTCGCTTTTTCAGTAATGAATAGCAATATTCAGAATTTTGGATTAGCAGTCGGGCAAGACGTTGATATTGAAATAGATATTAATGCGAATGAATGGCAAGGAAAATGGTTTAACTCCATTACTTGCTGGAAAGCAACACTCCGTAATCCAGGACAGCCTACCGCAGCGCAACAGCCCCAAACTTATTATCAGGGGGCATCATCCACCGCGGCACCCGTACAAACTGCCATACCTCAACCGCCAGTGGATTTTGGGGAACAAAAAGACGATTTGCCTTTCTAAAGAAAAAGGAGAAGGGAGCATTTCGGCTCCCTTCTTATTAATTAATGTTCCACCTTTACAATTTCATTATAAACGATTTTGCTTCGTGGGTTATGATTGACTATCGTTTGTTTATACCCCTTTGTCCCCCATCTCCACCATAGGAACCTGTGTTTATATATCCGGCTTATCGCACTTGAAAGACTGTCTCTCACTTCATAAGTAAATGTGCTGTCAGGAATATTTGCATAAAAATCCACCCATTTATCTGAATAATTGAAACAGCTGTCTTTCAGAACAAATACAATACTGTCTTTAGTGACAACTTTTGTGGTTGTGATATATTCGACTTCTTTTGGACGCAGATTCAATTCTTTTATTAGTTTTGCATCCGCACTCCGCAGCTCTTTCAATTCTTCTATGTTAAGCCGTAAAACATGGTTTTCAACCACATTTAGACTATCCCTAATCTTATATTCTTCAAGCCCAGTACAGAGACTTTTCATATTATCTGAAAGTCGGGCACTTTCCTTCTTCTCTTCCTGCCACAACCGGTACATCAAAAAGGTTGCCGCAAGGAGTAACACAAAGATTACTCCTATACCTATCTTCAATCTCATAATCAATCTGTATATACATTTTTACCAACTTCCGCAATAACTACCCATGCACCATTACAGAAACCATATATCTTACCGTCATTCTCCGGCATTTCAGGTATTGTATTAAGTTTTGTTTCATTGGCAGTGGCTTTGCTAAGAGCTGTTTGAGCTGTACTTTTTGCAGCATCAGCCGTTGTTTGTGCGGTCACGGCCTTTCCATCAGTAACAGCCAACATTCCAGTCAGAGTTTTTTCATTGGTTACTCCTGCAAGGAAGGTTTCAATTTCATTGAAGGTGTCAATGGCCGTAGTCGCATCAACAGTACCAACCAATTCATCCAAAGCGGTCTTCACCGCATTTATGGACTGTTCCAGTTGGGACTCTGCCAGTTGAGCACGTCCGCTTTCTGCTAAAATATCCGATTTGCTCGCACTGCTGCTACCATCAGAACTTTCCAAAAATGAAGATGAAATAGGAAGTTCATTACATCCTACCATAACATATTGTCCGGCTATCAACCCGTCGACATTCATATCACAGAACTCTCCAACCCCAAGTGCTGTTTTGTAAGGTACATAATCCTTTCCATTAGAACTTTTGTACACAACAACTCTGTTGTTTGCTGCATCTCCAAAATTGATGCTAATAGCAAATTTCCCAGTAGATAACTGTATAGGTTGGCTTTCGTACCAATCCTCTTCTTTAAGAGTAAAATTCAAGTTTGCCATATCTTCTATGTGTTTATATGTTTGTTTCCTATATCAACTCCCAACCTTTCCTTACCTCATCCATGTTTGCAGGAACACCATTCTCAACATAACTCATTGCAGCCACCACCGCAATAAGTTGTTCCCGGTTGTTTCTGTTCAGAATTGTATGACGAGATATGCCTGAACGCTTTTCGACTGTGGCAATATACACTTCAGTATTGTTCTCACATGGCGGTGCCCATCGCATAATAACATCTTCAAGTTCATTGGCCGTGCCGTCTTTGTCAGTATCATACTTATTAAGAATATAAGTTTGAAGAGTTTTAAAAGCAGCACGATAACCGTATGCCATAGTTTTAAACTGAAAGAAACTTTTATCTGTCTGTGTTGCAGACAACCCCTGCCATTTCGTATTATTTCTCCGTATATTTAACGGATTATTATTCCGTAGTCCCCGTGTCATTTTTATCCTCCTTTTCTTTTTGTGTTTCAAACAATATTTGTGCGGCCAGTCGTGCTATATCGTCCTTATTCTCAATGATTATACTCATGGTCTTTTCCGCTTTCCGAAGCTCGGCCTTTTCCCATGATTTCTCACGTACCGATTTGAACTCACAGAAAACGCAATAAACCGCCCATAACATAGCGAATACTGGAAATGGAATGACGATGCAACATATAAGGTCAATCATAACCAGTGTCAGAAACGGATTAAAATATTTCTTCGCTTTTGTCGCTGTCATTTTGTACTTCTTCGAGGAACGAAGTTCCCCACGCTGTTTGGCCTTCTGAATCCCCGAAATAAAATCTATCCCCATTGCGATTATGATAGCTGTCATACTTACCGCTATCAAAACCAAATGTAAAAACAAATGGTCGTGAATGAATGTTTCAATAATGTCGTTCATATCCTTTTGTGTTTGCGTTTATTATTTTTATTCCAATAGTAATTTGTTGATAGCATCAATAAAGGCTGGGGAACATAAACTTGCGTATTCCTTAATCATATTACACTCTTCATCGTTATACTCAATTTCTCCATTGGAGTTGAATATTTTAAATGCGAGGGCATGAGCCTCTATTCCCCTGCCAAGTTGATAAATGATATTGGCAAAATCCTTCTTGTAGTTCTCAACGGAACATCTCGTCTTATCAATATCAACAAATATCTCAATTCTTTCAAAATTTATCCTTTTCATAATCACTTCCAATCATTATCATTTGAAGCACCGAACATCAGTCCTCTTCCCAACCAGTCAGAGTTCGGTGACGGATACATAAAATCCACCAACTGCATACAATGGTACATGGAACCGCCACTCAATGTTTGCTTTGTTCCATTCGCATATATCTGAACATTATTATGATTGTCATTTGCATTAACCACGAATATCCTTTGGGTGACGGCAAGACTCAAAAGATAACGGTAGGTTACATTCGATGTTATTCTAAATATAACCGTATCAACTGGAAAACCCGAAGTTTCACCGTTATAATCGTATCTTGGCGAATAGCAAGGAACTGTATAATAAGTTTCGTTAGCAGAGGAAGTCCCGGAAGTCAAAGGTATATAAGTACCGGTTTTATCAGCACCTTTTGTGTACACATAGGCATAGGAGCCGTAAACTACCATAATGCTTCTTTCCCTTGCGCCAAACACGCCTCTACACCATAAGTCAGAAGTGTAGAAACGTAATGACCGGTTATCCTTAGTACCTTGATGATACATATCACCATCAAACCACATTCTTCCATCACTTCCAAAGCTGATTCCTCCAACCGCATCACCAGCAGCATTCACGCAATTCAACCTTGTAAAAGAGCCTGATACACCTTTCAATGTACCTTCAAAAGTGCTGTCACCTGAAATAACCGCACCAGCCGCATAGAGTTTCCCTGCTATACTCACCTTATATGGCGCATCAGTCGGTGTTGTAGCTCCAACCCATAACGGATAGTCACCACCAACAAGACCTGCTGCAACCGTTTTATTATCGCCCTTCATTATCAAAAGCTGATTACCCTGCATGAACCGTAGAATAGCATTTTGAGCCATGATAAGCGGAGTGTACACTGGCACCAAAGAATTAAACTTCTGCCAATAAGTTGTATTTGTCACCGGAATGGAATCACTGGACGTATGAGTTTTCAGACATTTATACGCATTAAACGTATTAGCACCGGTAGTCACAATTGCAATATCCAAGTACCGGGTACCGGAAGTCAAAGCCTCGTCATTGCGATACTCTATGCCTTTAGCCCATTCGGATTGCCGGAGAATACAGCCTTGCAGCCCGTTTTTCCCCGGTTCCCCATTAGTACCGTCAATTCCATTTTTGGCCTTTCTTCGTATTAATATATGCCCTTGCGCCTCCATACCGGATTACTTCAATTTTGCTAATACTTCTTTTGCGATCTCCTTAGCCTTGATACGATAACTCTGATAATCAGTGTATTCTTTCAGATATTCGGCACGCTTACCTT
>NZ_JBCNZM010000048.1:26745-30935 GCF_040227615.1 Bacteroides sp. RTP31139st1_H2_RTP31139_211217
TAATGGCACTTACAATACTGTCATAATCATGTTCCCCTTCAACATCCACGTTTTCACAGACATACTGGTCTTCAACCACCACATCTTCCGAACCGGCCTTTTGAACAGCTTCTCTTCTCTCAAAGTCGAAGTAAATGCGTAGCAACGCACCTTCAACTACAAATTCAATACCAGTCGGCAGTTCTCCTACAAGAGTTCCATAACTTTTCATAAATTACCTCCATTTTTATAATTATTCTTCAAAATAATAAGCACTCTTCCCGTCACCTAACGAACGCCGCTTGACAATCACATTTTCCACTGGAAAAATCTTCTGACCGTTATTCTCCGCTTCGCGAGCCTGATCCAACACATCTTTCAGATTGTAACAGTTCGTTATGAATTTGCTACGTTGTCCGTTCTGTTCAAAAAGAACACAATATCTACCTTCACCTTCACATTCGTTTCAAAGTCCACCACTGTTATAGGGGCATTGAGAATATCCATCAATCTTGTCTCTTTTACATCGAAGAACTTCTTTCCGTCCTTTGTTCTACCACTCTGTTTGATACCTTTATCTGCAAAACTCATATCATTATTTGTTATTGTTCTCCATAAATTCTTACAATCTCCCCACTTACACCAGCCCCAGTATGAAGCTCGTATCTCGCGGTTACGTTTCCGGCTTTTTATTCGTTTCACCTTTCGGGCAAAGTTCTTTTTCATATTTTTACGCATCCGAACATTATCTTTCGTGAAGCAATAGCCCAAAAAGTTAATCCTTCTTCCTCTTACTACGTTTTCGCTTTCTATGCTTTTTGTTCCCATTTTTTGTTTCTGTTCCTATCGGAGCAATACAACTGTTTGCTTTAACTACCAACCCAACTTTTGCACTTTCCCGTTCATACGCACGAATAAGAAACAACGCTTCGGCCTTAGAACGAGCCAGCATAACATTATCATCGCAATATCTATGCAGGCATTTGACACGATATTTCTCCTTCATTGTATGATCTATCCGGCTTGCCGCAAAATTCCCGATAGGTTGGCTTGTAAATGCTCCAATCGGAACACCTCTTCTTCCGTTCAACTTCATTCTCCAATACGTCAACTAACTCTGTTCCGCTGTCATACGATAAAACAGCTATCTCGATCAATTTAATAAATCGTTCATCTTTGAATTTCCTTCTCAATGCAGCAACAATAAGCTCATGAAGAATACTTTGATAGAACTTTTTGAAATCAGTCTTTACGAACCATTTGTATTCCGGGTACCGGTGAAGAAAACGTTTCATTCTCCTTACTCCAAAATGTAATCCCTTTCCCTTGATACACGCACTTGTATCATAAATCAAATTTCTATAAACATCTTCTTCAATCACCCTCATAATTGCATGGTGCAATATACGCCACGGGAAATATTTCTGTTTGACAATATCTCGAACCTTTCCTGCATCACTTTTTACTCTCATTACGCTATAATCCGGTGCCGGAAAATCCAATGTCAGGATCATCAACTGCAAAGCTCGGAGGTCTTCTTCCGGGTGTAGATTATGCCGCCTGATAAAGCGGTTTTTCTTAACCTTCCCATCTTGTGCTTCTTTGTCCGCTTCACGTAAATTATTTATCTCTGCTATACGTTCAAGAATATACCCGGCTCTTTTAGATTTCTTTCCACCGTTTGCTTCTATCCGTTTATTGTCAGCCTCTATCCTTTCCGCTATAATTCTATCAATTTCATTATGCGATAGACTCTTCCAATCAATATCACTTCTTCCAATATTCACTGCTGCTTTGTTTTAAAATTTACACCATACTTCCAATTTTGTCTTGTTCAGACTATTTTAATTATTCCGATAACTGCAAGCTGTTTTTACTTGCTTGAATAATTCGCCCGGAGCTTTCGAGAACCAACCTACTAACACCGCTTGTTGCCTTTCGCAAATTGGGCAACCTTTCCGCATTCTTGATTTTCTGACATCGTAACCAATTGATTACTACGTTGCAACGATATAAATCCTGCAAGGTCATGGCTCGGAGAACTCGCAGATTACTCTACGATAAATAAGTATGGCGAGAGCCGATATTCGCATTCGAGTTCGACCAATCGTTATTCGAGTTCGCATAAGCGAGGCCGCAATTCGCACCGTTATTCGCATTACCGCCCCAAAGAACCAGCTCTTGTTCCCCTCTGCCAACCGTCCACGCCTTTCGGCTTTCGTCCCGTTATCCGTTGCCGTAAAACGAGAAGGTGGACGGGTTTTAATTAATTGAAATTCAAAGAACTAATATTTCAAAATCTATTATGCAGCCATCAAAGATGCACCGCTAACAAATGTTAAATTCCCAAAATACGCAAGGCGAGAGCCGACAATCGCATCCGAGGACGACCAAGCGTTAAACGAGTGCGCAAAAGCGAGGCCGCAAGTCGCACCGTTATTCGCAATACCGCCCCAAAGAACCAGCTGCCCAGTAGTGTTTGCCCATGAATAATCAGCCCAATAAGAAGTGCTGTTTCCACCAATCTTTTTCGGGAAAATATCAAAATGCTCCCCAAGAATTATTTCCTGCACTTGACCGGAAGCTGTCTGACGGGTAGCTTGTCTGTATTCACCATTTGGATGCGCAGCTAATTCAGCAGTAGTCGGTAAACGGTTTCCTTTGTAAATGAAAATTTCCGTTCCACTTTGAGCACTATTGTTGGAACTACCGCAAAATACTCCTTGCAGAAATTCCCACTGCCACCCATAAGGATCTTCTATACCCATCATGTTCACCCGTGAACAATCCACTCCAGTATTACTTCCATTCACCACAGAAATAGCTATTTTGCCCCAATTGTCACCGAGACTCTTTGTTGCGCCAGTTTGCAATGCTGCCGCAGCAGCCCACAAGTCTTTACTGGAGCTACCACCCACACCATAACCAAGTTTGGCTTGAATATTGGTATCTCCGTACTGGGACAGCCCCAACATCATAATAAGCTTTCTCTGATCGTAATCGGTCAGTCCCCATTCCTTACCGTTCACTTGTGCAGCATTCCAAAATGCGTTGATTGTCTTGCTGCCTGCCGGTGCAACTCCTGAACGTGAAACAAGTGCGCTACCTGACATGGAGCCTTTGTATGCACCGATACAGTTATACATTCCACCATTTGCCCCACCAATAAACTCACCGCCAATAGGTAGCATCGAGAGCCATAAGACTGGTACACCACTTACACTGTCAGTCTGTACACGATAATACAAACGTGGCCCTATCCACATCACATGCCCTTTGGTTTCATCCACCGCAGTACCATCAGCAAACACCGCACTATTGGTAGGGGACATTTTAGCAGCCCTTCCATCATTCGTTACGAGATAACGGCCACAATACAACTTGTATTCTGTCCATGCGGCTGTATTACCTATCACACCATAGTTCGTGCTACTTTGGGTTGATTGTTTGATTGGAATCCCCCAAGCCACCTGCCTCAACATTTGTTCGTCACCATTATTAATAGCATTCATGAAGTTTTCCACGGTAATGCGTCTGACACTACCACCAACTTCCACCAATACTGTATTGGAACGCAGAATGGAGGTCACCAATGTTTCATTTCCTAATCCTTTAGTTGCCATAATATTATTTTGTTTTTATGTTAATTAAAATGACATTCTGCCAAAACATCAACATCATATTGAGTCCCGTTTCTGTCAGTTTCCGTTGTTGTTACAGATATAGAATTTGTTGTAGAATGTTTCAAACTCTTCCAGTTTTCCTTATCCATCACATCCATAGTCCACGATGCGGAAGTAGGAGTATAAGTTGACCCCGTAGTCATATTTACAATCTTGGCACTTACTGTAACGGGTTGTCCGGTATCAACCTCTTTGTTGGAAGAAGTTATATAACATACAATTTGAAATTCATCTGCCGTATCAATGATACGTACCCCGGCACGTGCTATCGGTTGTGAAGCACTTGAAGACTGATAAACTTCTGCTATGAATAACTGGGTACCGTCCACATCACCACGGGTAACAGTTACACTTTTCTGTCCGTTCTTATCAGTCCAAGCCGCCGTGTCCTTATACCATTTTATATAGTAATCGGTAATGGCATTGGCACCGGCATACAGCTTGGTAGTCAGAGTACAACTTGTTACTTTGCTTGTTAACTGTTCGGTACTTGCAAGAATAGCAAGATAGTAAGAGCTGGCTCCCATA